>NZ_BAAARE010000008.1:0-238680 GCF_039532035.1 Terrabacter carboxydivorans
CAGCAATGCCGATCGAGCTGCAGCCCTTGCTCCTTGGCTGAAGGAGTACAACACTCGACGACGCCACACCGCGCTCAACGGCCTGCCGCCGATCAGCCGCCTGTCACCAACGTCATGACCGAGTACACCTAGAGGCGGCTCTCGGCGGCGTCGGCGCCGCCGAGCCGCTGTGCCAGCCAGACCGGGATGATCGACAGGGCGATGAGCACGACGGCCACGACGTTGACGACGGGCGCCTGGTTGGGCCGGAAGAGGTTGTCGAAGATCCAGATCGGCAGCGTCTGGCTGTCCGGACCTGCGGTGAACGTCGTCACGACGATCTCGTCGAAGCTGAGCGCGAAGGCCAGGAGCGCCCCGGCGAGCAGGCTCGAGCGCAGCAGCGGGAAGGTGACCCGTCGGAAGGTCGTCCACGGCCGCGCGCCGAGGTCGGCCGACGCCTGCTCGAGCGAGCCGCCGAGGCGACGCAGCCGCGCCGTCACGTTGTTGAAGACGATGACGATGCAGAAGGTCGCGTGGCCCACGATGATCGTGAAGAGGCCGGCGCCGATGCCGAAGACGGGCGTCAGGACGTTCTGGATGACCGACTGCAGGGCGATGCCGGTGACGATGCCGGGAAGCGCGATCGGCAGCACGACGAGGATCGAGACGGCGTGCTTGCCGAAGAAGTCGTAGCGGCTCAGGGCGAGCGCGAGGAGCGTGCCCAGCACGAGGGCGATGGCCGTGGCGCCCAGCCCGGCCTGGACCGAGGTGAGCAGTGCGTCGCGGGGGCCCTGTGCCTGCAGGGCTGCCCGCCACCACTGCGTCGTCAGCCCCGGCGGCGGCCACCCGAAGGTGCGGTCGCTGTTGAACGAGTTGAGCGCCACGACAGCCAGCGGCACGTAGACGAAGGCGAGCACGATCGCGGCATACGCCGTCAGGGCCACCCTGGACCCGCGTCCGAGCCTCATCGGCTCCTCCTCATCGCGGCCCCGGCGCCGTGGGGCCTCACAGGTTGTCGAGCGCGCCCGTGCGCCGCACGGCGAGCAGGTAGAGGACCATGACCACGACCGATGCCGTGCCGAGCGCGGCGGCGAAGGGCAGGTCCAGCGTGATGTTCTGCAGCACCGCCGTGCCGAGCACCTGGAGCTTGCCGCCGACGATCTGCACGGCGATGTAGTCGCCCAGCGACAGCGAGAAGGTGAAGACCGAGCCGGCCGCGATGGCCGGGAGGAGCGCCGGCACGACGACGCGGCGGAAGGTCGTCGCGGGCCGTCCGCCGAGGTCGGCGCTCGCCTCGAGATGGCTCTCGGGCAGGCGCTCGAACGCGGCATAGACCGGCAGCACCATGTAGGGCAGCCACAGGTAGGTCAGGGTCAGCACGACCGCGCCCAGGCCGTAGCCGGGCGTGGCGCCGAAGGTTGCGTCGAGGACCCCGCCGGGCTGGACCATGGTGCGCCACGCGTACGCCTTGACGAGGTAGCTCGCCCAGAGGGGCACGAGCACCCCGGCGAGCAGCAGCCCCCGGATCCGGCGTGGCGCCACCCGCGCCATGAAGAAGGCGAAGGGCACCGCGATGACGACGCACAGCACGGTGACGAGGACGGCGATGAGCAGGGTGCGGCCGATGATGCCGAGGTAGGTCGAGCTGCCGAGCCCGCGGAAGTTCTCGAGCGTGAAGGTGCGCACGACGAGGTTGGTGAACGGGTCGGTCGTCCAGAACGCCGTCGCGAAGATGACGGCCAGCGCGCCGAGGTAGGCGACGACGAGCCACAGCAGGGGTGGGCCCAGCAGGGCTGCCAGCCCTCTGCGGTGTCTCATCGTCGCCTCCTCGGTCGTGGTGGGGTGCGGGTGGTGGGTCAGCTGTTGCGGATCTCGGTCCAGGCCTTGGTCCACGTCGCGTAATCGGTGCACTTGACGTCGGTCCGCCCGTCGAGGCACGCGGCGATGGGCGTGGTCCAGTAGCGGACCTTGGAGAAGTACGCCTCGTCCTCGGCGTGGAACACCTTGCAGTGGTTGGGGTCCGCGGTCTCTGCGCACGCCTTCTTGTTGGCCGGGGCCTCACCGAAGTACTCGGCGATCTGGGCGTTGACCTTGGGCGAGACGATGTGGTCGATGAACTTGTAGGCACAGGTCTTGTGGGTCGACTTCGCGCCGACCATCCACGTGTCGGACCAGCCGGTCGCGCCCTCCTTGGGCAGCACCGCCTCGACCGGGGCCTTCTCGCCCTGCGCGACGTTGGCGATGACCTGCCACGTCGTGCCGATCGTCGTCGAGCCGTTCTTGAAGGCCTGGACCTCCTTGAGGTAGTCCGACCAGTACTCGCTGACGTTGGCCTTCTGGGCCTTGAGCAGGTCGACGGCCGCGGCGAGCTGCTTGTCGTCGAGGGCGTAGGGGTTCTTGATGCCGAGGTCGGGCTTGGCCGTCATGAGGTAGAGCGCGGCGTCGGCGATGTAGATGGGTGAGTCGTATGCCGTCACCTTGCCCTTCTGCGCGCCGGCCTGGTCGAAGACGGCGCCCCACGAGTCGGGGGCGGGCTTGACGAGGTCGGTGCGGTACATCAGCAGGTTGGCCCCTCGGCCGTGCGGGATGCCGTAGGCGACCCCGTTGACCGAGTTCCAGGGCTTCATCTTCAGCGAGTCGAAGATGTCGGCGTAGTTCGGGACGAGCGAGGTGTTGACGGGCTCGACGTCGCCGGCCGCGATGAGGCGCAGGGTCGCGTCGCCGGAGGCGGACACGGTGTCGTACTGACCGGTGCGCATCAGCTGCACGGCCTCGTCGGACGTGCCGAACGTCTTGATGTTGACCTTGCAGCCGGACGACTTCTCGAAGTCGGTGACCCAGTCGACCTTGGGGTCGTTGCTGCCGTTCTCGACGTAGCCGGGCCAGGCGAGGACGTTGACCTCACCCTCGGGGGTGCCCAGCTTGTCGAGGGCCTTGAGGTTCGGGACCTGCATCCCGCCGGGGGCACCGCTGCCGCCCGGCGTGCTGGGGGTGGAGCTGCCGCATCCGGCCAGGGCGAGGACGGCCACTGCCGCGACGGTCCCGACGGTGCCGCGCAGGGACTTCTTTGACGTGCGCACGCCGATCTCCTTCATCTGGTGGGTGACTGCTGTGGTGCTGCGGTGGGCGACGACGCCTCCGGCGTGGGCCGGCCGGGAACGTCGATGACGTGCTCGGGCCGCCAGTGCAGCGAGACCCGGTCGCCGCGGCGCAGGTCCGCGGTGTCGTCCCGGTTGCCGGTGTTCTGCTCGAGGGCAGTGAGCCGGCCGCCGGCGTCGAGGGCCACGACGTAGCGCGTGACGGGGCCGCCGTAGACGACCTCCTCGAGGACGCCCTCTGCGCGTGCGAGCCCGTCGGCGGCGGGTGAGCCGGCCGGCGCGACCACGAGCTTCTCGGGGCGGATGGCGAAGGAGCCGTCACGCCGGTTCACGGCGTGGGCGGCTTCGCCCGTCAGCAGGTTCGAGGTGCCGACGAAGCCCGCGACGAACGCGGAGGCGGGGCTCTCGTAGACCTCGTGGGCCGTACCGACCTGCTCGATGCGACCGGCGTTGAAGACGGCGATCCGGTCGGACAGCGTGAGGGCCTCCTCCTGGTCGTGCGTGACGAACAGGAAGGTGATGCCGACGTCCCGCTGGATGCCCTTGAGCTCGACCTGCATCTGCTCGCGCAGCTTGAGGTCGAGGGCGCCGAGCGGCTCGTCGAGGAGCAGGACGGTCGGACGGTTGACGAGCGCCCGGGCGAGCGCCACGCGTTGGCGCTGGCCGCCCGAGAGCTGGGACGGACGGCGGCTGCCGTGGTCGGCGAGGCGCACCTGCTCGAGGGCCTCGGCAACCCGGACGCGACGCTCGGCCCGCGAGACCTTCTTGACGAGCAGGCCGTACTCGACGTTCTCGGCGACGCTCATGTGCGGGAAGAGCGCATAGTCCTGGAAGACGGTGTTGACGTCGCGGTCGTAGGGCTGGCGACGCGTGACGTCCTGCCCGGCGAGCTCGATGCGGCCGCCGGTGGGCTCCTCGAAGCCGGCGATCATCCGCAGGACCGTCGTCTTGCCCGAGCCCGACGGACCGAGCATCGAGAAGAACTCCCCGGCCCGGACGTCGAGGTCGACGTCGTCGACGGCCACGACGGGCGGGCTCCCCTCGAACTCCTTGCGCAGCGAGGCCAGCCGGATGGCCGGCGTGCCGGTCGCCGTCTCGGCGGACATTCGGACTCCTCTGCGTCGGTGGGTGTTTCCCTCTGGACGGAAAAGGTATGGGTCCATATGTTTACGCGCAAGAGGAATGGCCGAACTGGTGGGAGGCACCGATGGCGGACCGGTCGATGCCGCTCGGTCCCTATGCCGCGGTGTTCGCCCCGCTGCCCGCGGAGGGCCGCGCCGAGGCCGTGCGCCGGCGGCTGGGCGAGGCGATCGCGCTCGGCCTGCTGCCCGACGGGAGCATGCTGCCGCCCGAGAGCGACCTCGCCGACCGCTTCGGGGTCGCCACCGTGACGGTGCGCGAGGCGCTGGGCGCCCTGCGCGACGACGACCTCATCGTCACCCGACGGGGTCGCGGTGGCGGGTCCTTCGTCAAGGCGCCCCGCGACGGGGGACGGGCCGCCCTGCTCGCCCGCCTGTCGCGGGTCGGGCTCGGCGAGCTGCGCGACCTCGCCGACCACTACTGCGCCATCAGCGGCCACTGCGCCGCGCTCGCGGCGGCTCGCGCCGACCCCGACGACGTCGAGCGGCTGCGTCGCCTCGCCGCGCTGCGGCCCGACCCCGGCGAACCGAGCGGCACCCCCCGGCAGGAGGGCACCTTCCACCTCGAGCTCGCCGCGACGGCGCAGTCGGCCCGGCTGACCCGCGAGGAGATGGTGCTCCAGCGCGAGATCGGGCCCGTGCTCTGGCTCGCCGACGCCGAGGCCGTCACCGAGGGACGCCGAGGCCACGACGCCATCGTCGAGGCCATCGCCACCGGCGACGCAGCAGCGGCCCGGGGACGTGCGGAGGATCATGTGACCCAGCTGTTCGACGCGGTGAAGGCCCTGCACCGTGACACCCGATCGCGAAGGACCAGGTGAGCGGCATGACGACCACGACGAACGACACGGACGTCGCGCGGTGGGTCTCGGACTTCGGCCGCTGGGTCTTCGACCAGCTGGACGACATCGCCGCACTGCTGGAGGGACCCCTGTCGGCGACGGCCCCGCGACGGGCCGACCTCTGCATCGAGCAGCGCTGCCACGACCTGCTCACCGACCCCCAGACCCCGGTGGCCGGCGCCGGCGCCGTCCTCGCCCCCGACGTGCTCTCCGACGCCCCCTACTGGCTCGAGTGGTGGACCGTCGAGTCCCGGGGTGGCACCCACGTCGTCACCAAGCTGGCGGCGGAGACCGACCCACGCGCGATCGGGTTCCGTGACTACACCGAGCTGCCTTGGTATGCAAAGCCTTTCGAGACCGGCGACCGGCACGTGACCGGGCCCTACGTCGACTACGTCTGCACCGACCAGTACACCCTGACCTTCACCACGCCGCTCCTCGTCGACGGCTCGTTCTCGGGGGTGGTCGGTGTCGACGTCCTCGTCGCCTGGTTCGAGGAGCACCTCCTCGACGTCATGGAGACCGTCGACCGGACCTGCGTCCTCGTCAACGCCGCCGGACGCGTCGTGACGTCGTCTGACCCGTCGTGGGTCACCGGCGACCTGCTGCGCGGGCTGCCGGTGCAGCACTGGCTGAGAGGGGAGGCGCCCGAGCACCAGGAGTGGGCCGCGACCCCGTGCGAGGGCCTGCCCTTCGTCGTCCTCACCCCTCGCTGAGGCCCCTCTCGAGGGCGGCCATGACACGCCAGAGCCACAGCGACGCCACGAGGGTGGCGATGAAGCCGCCGAGCAGCAGCCAGGTCAGCGGCCGGTCCGGGTAGAGGTCACCCCGCGCCCGCAGCATGCCGACGAGGATGAGCGCGAGCATGACCACCTCGACCTCGACCATGAGCCGCAGGCGCACCCACCTGCGGTCCACGAGGACGACGAGACCGGCGCTGCCGAGGCAGAAGACCGCGCCGACGACGCGGCACGTGAGCGGGGTCAGCAACCAGGGCCACACCGGGATCATGAGCGACGGCAGCACGAACATGACCAGCCCCTGCACGAGCGCCAGACCCGCACCGGTCGCGACGACCACGCGCGCGACCGGACCGACGCACACCTCCTCGGGCCGCGGCGGCGCCGCGACGCGCTGGTTGGCGCCCCACGTCGCCACGACGAGGAACGGCGCCGTGAAGTAGAGCGCTGCCCACAGCCAGAAGGCGAGGTGTCCGTGGTTGAAGCGGTCCCAGTGGATGACCGTGGCGACGCCGAGCAGCGCCGCGAAGAGGGTCACGGAGAGCAGCCCGGCACTCACTCGCGCCCACCGACTCTCGTGGACGACCCTCACGAAGAACCAGCCCCCGCCGAGGTAGGCCGACGCGAGCACCATCGGCGTCAGCTCCGGCCGGATGGTCCAGGCGAAGAGCCTGCCGGTGTCCGCCGGGAAGGCATAGAGGATGGCGAACGCCGTCAGCAGGATCGGCACGAGCACCACCGCGAGGACGCGAGTCGCCGCCAGGATGCGGTCGTCGCGCCGCTCCCCCGCCGGGGGCACCGCGCTGGGGCGGTCCCGTCCCATCGCGGCTCACCCCCTCGCGCGGCTGACCGCGTCGAGCAGCGCGGCGTGCGACGGCACGAGCGCAGGGTCCGGGGAGACGTCACCGGATCGGGCGGCGATCGCACAGAACCTGCGCACGAGGTCGCGGGCGCGACGGGGGTCGTTGTGCGGGAAGGGAGCCCATGCTGGGTTGGCGCGCAGCACGAGTGCGGCGCCACGCACCGTGTCGCGACGGTTCATGCCCAAGCCGGCTGCCACCATCCCGACCGAGACCCTGAGGAAAGCGAGCCACTCGTGCCGGTAGGAGGCCACCCAGGCGTCCGTCTCGCGCTGTCCGACGGCGACCGCGTCGAAGGACCTGGGGCCGTGCGTGCGTGCTCTCATCCGGCCTCCTCGACCAGGAGCGCCCCCTGCGCTGCGGCGTCCGGATTCCCCTGACGCCGTGCGACTCTCGCTCCAGAATAGGTGCGAGGGACGGCATGCGTGAGGAGATCGCGATGACCGGCACCGCGGACGGGCGGACGATCGCCGACGTCGTCGAACGGATGGCGTCGACCCTCGACAGGATGCCCGCGGAGCCGGCCTCCCGGCGCGCCTTCCTCGCCACCTACCAGCGCACGACCCTGGCCGTCGGGGACGCCGTCGCGTCCGGCTCCTTCGAGGACCCGGCCTGGGTGGAGGTGTGGGACGTCGTCTTCGCCGACCTCTACCTCGACGCCCTCGAGGCCCACCTGGGCGGCGACGCGCGCCGTCCGGCGCCACGGCCGTGGCGCCTCGCGTTCGAGGCTCCGCCGGACCTGCCGCCCCTGCGTCAGGTGCTGCTCGGCATCAACGCCCACGTCAACTACGACCTGCCCCAGGCCCTGCTCGGGGTCATCAGCGACGCCGACTTCGGCGACCCCGTGCTGCTGGCCCGACGGCGCCGCGACCACGAGCGGATCGACGCCGTGCTGTCGGGGCGCGTCGCGGCCGAGGACGACGAGCTCAGCGCCCAGGGTGCCAAGAGCGTGCTCGACCGGCTCCTGACGCCGCTCAACCGTGCGGCCTCGACGCGCTTCCTGCGCGAGGCCCGGGCCAAGGTGTGGCACAACACCATGGAGCTCCAGCGTGCACGCGTCGCGGGACCGCAGGCGTATGCCGTGCGCCTCGCCGAGCTCGAGGTGCTCAGTGCCGCTCGCATCGCCGACCTGCTCGCGCCCGGCCAGGTGCTGCTCAGGCTCGCGGTCGCCGGGTTCGGGGTCGTGCTGCCCCCGGAGGGCTGACGCGGGCCACCGTCGGACGGTGGCCGGACACCCGGACACAGGAGAGGCGCCACTCGCTCGGGGGTCCGAGTGGCGCCTCTTCTATCCCCACCATCGCCCGGGCGGCGGAGGGCGTTACACAGCGCGACAGTTTTTTTCGGCGACTTCCTGCGAGATTCTTTCGGCGACTCCTGGCGGGGGCTTCGGACGCTCGGACCGGCGGAGCGACGGGTGCGCCGACCGGCTCGCCCTAGGGCCGGTCCGGGCCGCGAACCGCCGCGACGACGAGCTCACGCAGCTGCTCGAGCGCAGCCGCACGCGCGCCGGACAGCTGCGGCTCCTCGCCGACGGCCGCGGACACCACGGCGACCGGCCGAGGGAGGCCGGCGGACCGGCGGCGCAGCTCCTCGACGACGGCCTCGTCGCAGCCCCAGCCGCCCCCGACGACGACCAGCTCGGGGTCGGCGAGCGCGGTGACCGCCTCCAGAACGCCGGAGACTGCGGCCCCGAGCGCGCCGAGCGTCGCGTCGCCGCTCCGCGCGGCCGCCACCCGCTGCCGGAGCCGCTCGACGTCGATCGCCGTGGACCCATGACGCCGCAGGCCCAGCTCCGCGAAGACCTCCGTCAACCGCACCGCCCGACCGTCGGGGCCCTCGGTGACGAGGTGGGCGATCTCGCCGGCGAGCCCGGAGTGCCCGCGACGCACCTCGCCGTCGGAGACGACCGCGCAGCCGAGCCCCTCGTCGAGGTAGAGGTAGGCGAAGTCCGCAGAACCGCCTGCCGCGCCGTCGCCTCCGGCGGCCTGCTCTGCGCGCGCAGCCCAGTTCACGTCGTTGTCCACGAGCACCGGCCCCTCGACCGCGCCCGCCAGGAGGGAGCGCGGGTCGAGGTCGCCGACGAGGAACGGGGCGTCGGGCAGGTGCACGAGGCGACCGGTGTCGCGGTCGACGGGGTCGGCCGCACTCACGACGGCCACGCGCAGTCGTCGCACGGCACCCCGGGAAGGCGTCGTGTCCGACGCGCTCGACGTGCGCGACGTGCCCGACGTGCCCGACGTGCCCGACGTCGTCCCGGACGCCTGCACACGCTCGAGCGCGGCCTCGAGGGCCCGCGTCACGGCATACGCCCCCGCCCCGCGGTCGAGCGGGACCACGCTCGAGGTCCCGACGTCACCGAACGGGTCGATCGACTCCACGGTGACACCGCGTGGCGTGATGCTCACGACGAGCGCGGCGCCGCAGTCCGGCGAGAGGGAGTAGTAGGTGCCGGACCGTCCCCGTCCGGTGCTGCGCTCGCCCGTGTCGACGAGGAGGCCGAGGTCGACGAGCCGGCGCACGCCCTCGGAGATCGTCGGTTTGGAGATGCTCGTCGCGGCGGCGATCTCGGCCCGGGTCAGGCGGCGACGGTCCATGAGTGCCCGCAGCACGTGCTCCTCGGTGAGAGCGCGCAACAGCTCCAGGCTCGGCTTGGCGGACGACATGCCGCCATCTTAGTTAGGACTGTTGCCCAAATGCCGCAGGCGCGCTAGCGTCCCCTTGGTAAGGACTCCTGACCAAAGGACACGCCATGACGACGACGCCCGCCCGAACGACCGCCGGCACCGCACCGGCGCTCCCGCACTGGGAGAGCACCCCCGAGGACCTCCCCGGCGCCATCCGCGAGGTGAAGGCCGCGATCCGCCGCCGCATCGAGGCCTCGGGCCGCACGGTCGACGAGGTCTTCGCTGTCATTGAGTCCCGGGTCCGCGAGCGCGTCGCCGAGATCCACGCCGACCGCGACCGCGGCGAGAGCGTCTGGCCCGTCATCGACTACGCCGACATCGAGAACGGCACCGTCACCGCCGAGCAGCTCGCCAAGCTGCGCCGTCGCGGCTGCCTCGTCGTGCGCGGCCACTTCCCCCGCGAGCAGGCGCTCGCCTGGGACGCCGGCATCGTCGACTACGTCGAGGGCAACGGGTTCTTCGAGAGCTACCGCGGTCCCGGCGACGACTTCTTCGGCAGCGTCGGGTCCAAGCCCGAGATCTACCCGATCTACTGGTCCCCCGCCCAGATGGAAGCGCGCCAGAGCGAGCGGATGGCCACGGTCCAGTCGCTGCTCAACGCCCAGTGGAGGCACGAGTCCGATGGCGTCACGTGGTTCGACCCCGAGCGCGACTCGCTCTACCCCGACCGCATCCGTCGCCGCCCGCCGGGCGCGGACTCGAACGGCCTCGGCGCGCACTGCGACCCGGGCACCCTCGACCTCTGGATGACGGAGAGCTACCAGCGGGCCTTCCGGCACCTCTTCGACGGCAGCGTCGAGGACTACGACCCGTGGGACGCCGCCCACCGCACCGCCGGTCCGCAGTACCCCGGCACGACGATGTGCTCGGCCTTCCGCACCTTCCAGGGCTGGACCGCCCTGTCCGACATGGCCCACGACCAGGGCGTGCTGCACACCGTGCCGATCCCCGAGGCGATGGCCTACCTCATGCTGCGCCCTCTGCTCGACGACGTCCCCGACGACGACATGTGCGGCGTCACGACCAACCAGGTCTTCCCCGCCTCCGAGCGCTGGCACCCCCTGCTCCTCGAGGCCCTGAGCGGCATCCCCGACGTGCAGGCAGGCGACTCCGTCTGGTGGCACTGCGACATGATCCACAGCGTCGCCCCCGTCCAAGACCAGCAGGGCTGGGGCAACGTCATGTACATCCCCGCGGCCCCCTGGTGCGAGCGCAACGAGAGGTATGCCGTGAGCGTCCGTCAGGCGTTCCTCAGCGGTTCCAGCCCGAGCGACTTCCCCGAGGAGCACTACGAGCGCACGTGGCCCGACCGCTTCGCCGCGGACGGGCTCAACACGACGGGACGCCGCGGCCTCGGGCTCGAGTGACGGGCGGCCGCCCGTCACTCGGCCAGGAAGGCGGCGACGCGCTCCTTCGGGCGGCCGATGACCGCTCGGTCGCCCCGCACCACCACCGGTCGCTGCAGGAGCCGGGGGTGCTCGGCGAGCACGGCGAGCACCTGGTCCCGGGTGCGCACGTCGGCCTCGTCCAGGCCGAGCTCGCGGAAGTGCGCGTCACGCCGGACGAGGTCGGTCGGTGCGTCCTCGAGCTTGTCGAGCAGCGCGCCCAGAGCCGCCGCGTCCAGCGGCTCGCGGAGGTAGTCGACGACATCGGCCTGCACGTGCGCCTCGGCGATGCGCTCCATGGCGGCCCGCGAGGTCGAGCAGCGGTTGTTGTGCAGGATCGTCACGTCGTCACTCATGCCGAGGACCCTAGCGGCGGCCCGTGAGCCTTCAGCCCGCCCAGGGCGGCGCTGTGTCGCCGCGCGCACAGACGCGGCCGCCGGCGCAGCCCATCCTCGAGGCATGAACACCTCGACAGGCACCTCGACCCCACACGACGACGAGCCGGACGAGCCGGAAGCGCAGGACGAGCCGCCTGCACCTGTCCTGCCGGATCCTCGGCCACAGCTACCGGCGCACTCCGGGCGGCCCCGAGGTCCTCACCTGCGTCGGCTGCGGCAACCGCGAGCTGTTCGTGGTCAAGCAGATGCGCAACGCCGCGCAGCAGCTCCCCGTTCTGAGCGGGCCTTGACCGGGCAGTATCGCGCCATCGTGCCGCACCGTCGGCACGCTCAGTCCTGCCAGTGTTCCTCGCTCCGGCGGGTCGCGAGCAGTGCTGCAGTCTCTGCAGCGGGGGTGAACTCGCATGAGCCCGCGTGGCCGCGTCGCATGACACACATCGCCCCGGTGGCTAGATGCACCTGAGCGCACGCCCCGTGCCGCGCGGCGCTCTCGTCGACGGAGGGATTGTGGATCTCGGTCACGTTGTCGGCGCCGCGCTCAGAGGCTGCGTCGGAGTGGGCCTGGGCGTCCATCGATGATCCAGCTAACTCCTCTCGCAGGCGAGAGGGCATGCGCCCCGAAGTGAGGCTGGAGCTCACACTAGCGGCACCGCCTACCGAGGATCGATCGAGCGGCGTTGTGCCACGAGGGGGCAGAGGAAAGGGTCGTTGCCGGCGAGGCCGACCCGGTTGAGGTGGCGGACGACGTCCCGGAACGCCGTGGGCAGGCTGGTCTGCGTGTAGGGGATCCCCTGGGCCGCGCAGTAGGCCGCCACCACGGGCGCGATCGTGCGCAAGTGGGGTCGGGCGATGGAGGGGAACAGGTGGTGCTCGATCTGGTGGTTCAAGCCACCCATCAGGACCGAGACCGCGCGCCCGCCCGTGATGTTGCGACTGACGAGGACCTGACGGCGGAGGAAGTCCAGCCTGAGCGTCGCCGGGACCAGCGGCATCCCGATGTGGTTGGGCGCGAAGGCGCACCCGAGGTACAGCCCGAACACGGCGATCTGGACGGTCAGGAACAGGGCGGCCTTGCCTGGCGGGAGGACCGCGAAGACCAGCGCAGCGAAGCCGCCCAGACGCACCATCAGCAACCCGACCTCGACCCACCGGCGAGGAACGTCGGAGCGCGACACGACCCCGCGGATACCGTCCCAGTGCAGGGAGAACCCTTCGAGCAGGGTGAGGGGGAAGAAGTACCACCCCTGGTGGGTGACGAGCCAACGCAGGACTGCGCCGCGAGGGTTGGTGGGCGGTTCGGGCGTGAGCACGATGGCTCCTGGCGCGATGTCGGGGTCAGCGCCGTGCTTGTTCGGGTTGGCATGGTGGCGGTTGTGCTTGGCGCGCCACCACCCGTAGCTGATGCCGACGAGCAGGTTCGCCAGGACCAGGCTGGCCCAGTCGTTCCACCCCGCCGAGCGGAAGATCTGCCGGTGTGCCGCGTCATGCCCCAGGAACGCGATCTGCGTCATGAGGACGGCGAGCACGATTGCCATGCCCAGCTGCCACCAGCTGTCACCCAGCCAGATGAATCCGGCAACCCACGCCGCGACCGCGGCCACCGCGCCGACGAGCCTCGTCCAGTAGTAGCCGTACCGGCGACGCAGCAACCCGAGCACCTGGGCCTGTCGCATGAGGGCGGTGAAGTCGCTGGTGGACGAGCCCGGGGGGCTCGCGGGCGCTGTCGCCGCGGGGTCGTCGGCCGCAACGGCCTCGCTGCCACGTCGCATGGTTCGAAGGGACGAGAGTGATCTCGGGGTTGCTGACATCGGCGGGTTCCGCTCTTCGGAGGTCGAGGGACCAGGCGCAACGGTGCCCATCGCGGACACGCGCTGCCCGTGGGCGCCGGGCGCACAGCCCGACAAGGCGGTTCCTCCGCGAGGGTTGGGCCCCCGGGAGGTCGGTACGCCGGTTGCCGTGGGTGGAAGGCACGCCCACCGAACCAGCGCCATGTGGCGGGACCGGGGTCCAGGGGCACGCCTGCAGGGAACACTCCAGTACTGCATACCCATTCGGTGCTCCGGCGACATTGTCGGCACCTGCGCGGACGACGCACTCCGGATCGGCGCAACCGGGTCGGTCGGGGTGGCGCGCCATACACTCGTGGCATCAACGAGCAGCGATCTCGCAGGAGCAGACTCAGCGCCATGCATGAGCGTGTCGGATGTTCAGGCTCACGCAGGTGAGCAGAGCCCTCGATCGCTTCCACCACGTCGTGAGCCTCGTCGACGCCGAGTCCCCGCGGGGCGGTGACGGCCCTCTCGCCGAAAGGCTCGACCGGATCTGCCGGGTCGCCGTCCGGCTCCTGCCCGCCGACGGGGCAGGCATCACGATGACGGACAGGAACGCGCATCCCCTTGGCACGGCCGCCGCCTCCAGCCCGCTCTTCCGCCGCCTCGAGGACATCCAGTTCACCTTGGGCGAGGGACCGTGCGTCGAAGCGTCCGCGGCGCGCAGTCCGGCCATCGAGGAAGACGTGGGACGCACCGGTACCCGACGCTGGCCCGCCTTCGCGGCAGCCGCTCTGGAGGAGGGCGTGAACGCCGCCTTCGCCTTTCCCGTCCACGTGGGCGCGGCGCGACTGGGAGTCCTGGACCTCTACCGGTACCGAGCAGGGCCCCTCACGCCCGAGTCGTTGCGAGACGCGCTGTGCTTGGCACGCGTCTGCCTGACCACCATGCTGCAGCAGTCGGTGCACGGCCCGGTCGGAGATGCCGCCGACGGAATGGGTGACGCCTTCCCGCTCAGCTCGGAGGTCTACCAGGCCCAGGGTGTCGTGATGGTGCAGCTCGAGGTTCCCCTGGCAGAGGCGATGGTCCGACTCCGTGCGCACGCCTACGCCAGCGGTCAGCCCATCATCGACGTCGCCCGAGGGATCCTCGACGGTAGGATTGTCTTCACCCGGGAGGACGTGTGACCACGACCATGCCCTGCGGCAGCGCCCGGGTCGACGGGAGACGAGCATGAGTGCCATTTCCGCGGAGCGTCTGGCAGAGACCTTCGTCCATGTCGCCGACACCCTTGTCGACGACTTCGACCTGATCGACTTCCTCACCGTGGTCACGGAGCGTGCAGCCGAGCTGGCCGGTTCCTCGGCATCGGGCCTGCTGTTGAGCGACGAGAACGCGCACCTGCAGTTCATGGCTGCATCGACGGAGTCGGCCCGGATCGTCGAGCTGTTCCAGGTGCAGCGGCTCGAAGGCCCGTGTCAGGACTGCTTCCGCGAGGGTCGCGCCGTCCGTGAAGCCGAGCTCGAGAAGGCAGCGGCCCGGTGGCCGCAGTTCGCCCCACTGGCCGTCAGCGCGGGCTTCCATTCGGTGCATGCGTTTCCCATGCGCCACCAGCAGACCGTCATCGGCGCGCTCAACCTCTTCGACACCGATCCCCGGGTCTTCTCCGACGCCGATGCCCACCTGTTGCAGGCCCTGGCCGACGTGGCCACCATCGGGCTCCTCCAAGAACGGACCATCAGGCACGGCGAGCTGCTCACCGAGCAGTTGCAGCGGGCCTTGAACAGCCGCATCACCATCGAGCAGGCGAAGGGCGCCCTCTCGCAGCTGCACGCCGTCACACCGGACACTGCTTTCGAGATGCTTCGTGCCTACAGCCGGCGCCACCACTACCGACTCACCGATGTGGCGGACGCGGTCCTCCACGACCGAGCCAGCCACCCGGAGCTGACGGCCGCCACGCGGTCGCGCTGACGGGAGCCCTGCGGCTTCGACCGTCCACGGGGGAAGCCGGTCCCCGGAGGCTCACTGCCTCAGGTGTCCTGTCTGAGCGAGATCTTCCGCGACGTCGAAGAGCTTCCGGTTCTGGTCCCGGCTGACTCGAACCAGGACGTTGAACGCCTGATCAGCCGTGATCGTGAAGCGCTCCATGAGAATGCCCTTGGCCTGCCCGATCAGGTCGCGCCGTGCGAGAGCGATGTTGAGGTGGTGCACCTTGTCGGCGCCGGCGAAGGCAACCGCCGCGTGGCTGGCGAAGAGCAGGCCGACGTGTTCCGACTCGTCGGTGAAGCTGTCGGGGGTGTAGCTGTAGAGGTTGAGCGCGCCGAGGTTGTCGTTCTCCACCCACAGCTGGATCGACAACATGCTCGCTGCGCCGAGCGCCGAGGCCCGGGCAGCGAACTTCGGCCAGCGCTCCTCGCTGGCCATATCAGGCACGCGCACCGTCTCGTGCTCGTAGGCCGCGTCGAGGCAGGGTCCCTGACCGGTCTCCGTCTGCACGGCGTCCACCCTCTCGGGCAGCCGCCCCGAGGGATGCTGCGAGCTGACGTCGCGCCGTCCCGTGGTGACGCTGATCGAGGCCTCGTCCACACCGGGGATCAACGCGACGGCCGCCCTGACGATCTCATCGAGCATCAGGCCCGTGTCGGTCTCGGCCTGTGCTCGCCGGGCGAACTCACTGAGAAGACGCGCCAACTGGTCGCCGGCGGCCGTGCCGGTGTCCGCGGGGGACGGAAGTCCGCGCGCGGCGTCGACTTGAGGGGCCATGGCCGGAGACTAGGCCATCAAGGGGCGAGCGCCCACCGGCGCGGCGGTCGCTCTGGGCACTTCATCCTCCGTCGCGGGCCACGGGCCTGCGCTGGCATCGACGCGGGCGGCATGAAAGCCGCCGACCGACTCGATGGTTCCGGTGCACCGGGACAGCGTTCAACGTCTCGCTCATCTCACCCGACCCTGCGCCTGCCTACCTCCGGTCGGCTTCCTGCCAGCTGACCGCCGACTGGGGCGTCACACCACGGCCGCCCTCTGCCTCTCCTCGGCAGCCGCAGGGCAGCGTCGACCTGTTCTGACGTGAGGTGATCGGCGCGGTCTGCGACGGTGGCGATCACGTCCAGGAGGAGCTCGATCTCCTCCCGCAGCGCTTCGTCCTCCAGCGAGACCGGCCGGATGGGTTCGAGGGGAGTGTGGTTCGTCCCCTGGCTCGGGTCGCGACCAGCGCCGCGCGTGACGAGGGAGTTGAACATCAGTGCCTCCAGGCTGCCGGCAGGTGTCAGGTGCCGGGGTCCGGGGCTACCGCTTCCAGAGTAAGGCCAGATGTGACGCAGCGGGACTCAGACGTTGAAGCGGAACTCCACGACGTCGCCGTCGGCCATGACGTAGTCCTTGCCCTCGATGCGCACCTTGCCGGCCGCCTTGGCGGCGTTCATGTTCCCCGCTGCGACGAGGTCGTCGAACGAGACGACCTCGGCCTTGATGAATCCGCGCTGGAAGTCCGTGTGGATGACGCCGGCGGCCATCGGGGCGGTCCAGCCCTTGCCGATGGTCCAGGCGCGCGACTCCTTGGGCCCGGCCGTGAGGTACGTCTGCAGGCCGAGCGTGTGGAAGCCGGTGCGGGCGAGCTGGTCGAGGCCCGACTCCTCGGCGCCGAAGCTCTGGAGCAGCTCGAGCGCCTCGTCGGGCTCCATCTCCATGAGGTCCATCTCGAGCTTGGCGTTGAGGAAGACCGCGTCGGCCGGGGCCGCGAGCTCGCGCAGCGACGCCTGGAGCTCGGTGTCGGCGAGCTGGTCCTCGTCGAGGTTGAAGACGTAGATGAAGGGCTTGGTCGTCAGCAGGCCGAGCTGCTTGGCCTCGGCCAGGTCGATCCCGGCCGCCGGCCCCGCGGCATACAGCGTGTGGCCCTGCTCGAGCACCTTCTGCGCGGCGAGCGCCAGGTCGACCGCGGCCTTCTTCTCCTTGTTGACCCGAGCCTCCTTCACGAGGCGGGGCACGGCCTTCTCGAGGGTCTGGAGGTCGGCGAGGATGAGCTCGGTGTGGATCGTCTCGATGTCGCTCGCCGGGCTGACCTTGCCGTCGACGTGCACGACGTCGCCGTCCTCGAACGCACGCACGACCTGGCAGATCGCGTCGGCCTCGCGGATGTTGGCGAGGAACTTGTTACCGAGCCCCTCCCCCTCCGAGGCGCCGCGCACGATGCCGGCGATGTCGACGAAGCTCACGGTGGCCGGGAGGATCTTCTCGGACCCGAAGATCTCGGCGAGTGCGCCGAGCCGCGAGTCGGGCAGCGGGACCACGCCGACGTTGGGCTCGATCGTCGCGAACGGGTAGTTCGCGGCGAGCACGTTGTTCTTGGTCAGCGCGTTGAAGAGCGTCGACTTGCCGACGTTGGGGAGACCGACGATTCCGATGGTGAGTGCCACGAGGACAAGAGTTTAGTGGCGATCGGGCGGCCTGCCGACCACGAGGGCGTATGCCGTCCCGCGCGGGTCACGTCAGCGTCCACTCCCAGCCGGGCTGCCAGGCGAACGGCGCCGTGACGAGGTGCTCGAGGGGCGTGCCGTCGAGAAGGTGCTGCAGGGCCCAGCGGTTGGCGGAGTGGGCGATGACGAGGACGCGCTCACCGTCGTGGTCGCGGCGCAGGTCGGCCAGGAAGCCGGCCGTCGCGTCGACGACGTCGCGATAGCTCTGGCCGCCACCCGGGAACGGCACGTCGACGTGGCCCCGCCGCACCCGTTCGAGCTCGGTCACGGGTCCGCCGTTCAGCGTGCCGTAGTCGCACTCGCGCAGGCGCGCGTCGACGTGCAGCGGCACCCCGCTCCCGGCATACGCGAGGTCGGCTGTCTCGACGGCGCGGGCGAGGTCGGAGGACCAGACGGCCGCGAACCCTGCAGCCGGCCGTCGCTGCCCGAGCTCGACGGCGAGCCGGCGCCTCTGCTCGGAGAGCCGCCCCGGCAGCCAGCCGGTGGCGATGCCGGCCTCGTTGTCCTCGGTGACCGAGTGGGTCTCGTAGACGAGCCGGACACCCATGTGGGGCGCCTCAGCGCGGCAGCCGCACGCCGCAGAGCTGGCGCGACTGGGCCACGAGGTTGCCGGCGGAGTCCCAGATCGTGGCGTCCTCCTCCATCATGCCGCCGCCGAGCGTGTCGCTGCCGAGCGAGACCTGAAGCCAGCCGGGCGCGGGCCGGCGCCGCACGTGACCGGTGAACTCGAGCGTGGGCGTCCACCCGAAGAGGCCGAGGTCGAAGGCCACCGGTGGCAGCGCGTCGAGCGCCATCATCAGCATCGTGGTGTCGGGCTCGCGGCCGTCGCGCAGACGCAGCCAGCCGCGCATGACGCCCTGCATCGAGGGCCGGCCCATCGCCCAGCCGGCCGTGGCCGGGTCGAGGCGCAGGTCGAGGCGCTCGAGGAACTTGGCGTTGGCGAGGAAGTCGGGCGGTGCCTGCTCGGCCGACACGCACTGCTCGGGTGGCGGCATGTCGGGCGGGGACGCCTGGCGCTGCACCTCGAGGCCGGCGAGGTCCCCGAAGGAGCCGATGGCCCGCATGCGCTCGACCGGCTTCCCGTCGTCACCCGTCTGGTGGATCGTCATCTGGCCGGTGGAGAGCCTGCGACCGCAGCGCATCACCTCCGTGGTCACGGTGAACGGCCCGGGCTGGGAGGCGGTCATGAAGTAGGCCGAGAGCACCACCGGGTCGACGTGCTCGGTCGTCTCGGTCGGGTCGGCGGCGAGGTGCGCGCCCAGCGCCTGCAACGCCGTCGTCATCACGAGCCCACCGTTGACGGCGTTGCCGATCATCCACTCCTCGTGGAAGGTCCCGTGCCGCCGGCTGGGGTCGTCGCCGGCCTCGAGCCGAATCGCGTCGTCGTACTCACTCACGGGACAGGTCTAACAGACCTCGCCGACGTCGCAGGCAACCCGTGCGTATGCCGTGGGCCACGTCGGCGCCTCGGGGGCAGTCTCGCTCCGCCGGGTGTCGGGGACCGGTCCTGTCGGCGGCGTCTGGGACGGTGCTGCCATGGACCTCACCGCTCTGCTCGTCGGGCTCGTCATCGGTGCACTGGTCGGCGGCCTGCTCGCATGGCTGTCGGCCCGCTCGACCCTGCTCGCCCGTTCCGCGGGGGCCGAGGCCGAGCGCGACGTCCTGCGCGAGCGGGTGGCCGACCTCGAGGCCGCCCGCGATGTCGACGACACGACCGCCGCCCTGCTCACTCCTTTGCGCGACACCATCGGGCGGGTCGAGCGACAGGTCGGGGCGCTCGAGCGCGACCGGTCGCTGCAGTTCGGCCAGCTCGGGGAGCGGCTCACCGAGGTCAGCCGCTCCACCGAGTCGCTGCGCTCCGAGACCGCAACCCTGGCGACGGCGCTCAACGCCTCGACCATCCGCGGCGCGTGGGGCGAGGTCCAGCTGCGCCGGGTGCTCGAGCTCTCCGGCCTGCTCGCACGCTGCGACTTCGACGAGCAGGTCACGAGCGTCAGCCGACACGGGGCCACCGTGCGGCCCGACGCCGTCGTCAACCTGCCCGGCGCACGCCACGTCGTCGTCGACTCCAAGGCGCCGATGGCGCACTTCCTGCAGGCGCACAGCGAGACGGTCGACGAGGTCGAGCGCGCCGAGCTGCTCGCCGCCCACGCCACCGCCCTGCGGCGACACGTCGAGGGCCTGGCCGCCAAGGCCTACTGGACCGCCTTCACCCGCTCCCCCGAGGTCGTCATCTGCTTCGTCCCCGGAGAGGCCATCCTCGCCACCGCGCTCGCCGACGACCCCGGCCTCTACGAGCACGCCCTCTCGCGCAAGGTCGTCCTCGCCTCCCCCGGCACCCTGTTCGCGGTGCTGCGCACCATCGGGGCCATCTGGCAGCAGAACGCGCTGGAGCAGAACGCCCGTGAGCTGCTCGCCATCGGGCAGGACCTCTACGCCCGTCTCGCCACCCTCGGCGGCCACGTGACGACCATGGGTCAGTCGCTGTCGCGGTCGGTCGAGCAGTACAACAAGTTCGTCGGCACGCTCGAGTCGCGGGTCCTCGTCACGGCCAGGCGGATGCACGAGCTGCACCTGGCGAGCGACGTGCCGCCGTCGCTGACGCCCATCGAGGTCGCGCCGCGCTCGCTCAGCGCGGCCGAGCTGACCGAAGACCTCGGGCGCACGGCTCGCGACGCCGCCTTCCTCGAGCACGTCGCCGGCACCGACGGGCCGGCGAGCCGTGCCGGCGACGAGGGCGACGGCGCCCGGCACCGGTCGGCCTGACCGCGCCACCCTGCGACGCAGGCGGGACGCGTTGCGCCGCAAGGAGTTCCGCCAGCCAGCGCTCACTGTCCGTTTTGTCCGGGTAGTGGACACCTCGTAGGTCGCCGCGCACAATACGCGCGTGGGATCGGGTACATCGTGACCGGGCCGGGGGGCTGGGATCCAGAGGACTCCGACGCGCCGAGGCGTCGCATCGGACCGTACGAGCAGAGCCTGCGCGAGTCGCGCGAGCGTGCCGAGGCGGCCGAGCGCGAGCGTGCCCGCCTGCGCCGGCGGACCCGCGCCCTCGCAGCGGTCGCGACCGTCGTCCTCGTGGGCGGCCTCGGCTACGGCGCCTACCGCTACGTCGGGGCCCGCGACGTCCCGACCGTCGTGCCCACCGTCGCGGCCCAGCCGACCTCGTGCGCCCACCCCACCAAGGTCCGCGTCGCCGTCGCACCCGCCGTCGCCCCGGTCCTCGGCGCGGTCGCTGCGTCCCTGGCCCGACGTCCGGACGCGCCGTGCGCGGCCTTCACCGTGCAGTCCGACGAGCCGTACGCCATCGCCGGGTCGCTGGCCGGGGCCGCACGTCCCGACGCCTGGGTCACGGACTCGCCCGTGTGGCTGGCGCGCGCCCAGGCCGTCTCGGGCACCACCCTCACCCCGGGCCGGCCGTTCGCGTCCACCCCGGTGCTCGTCGCCATGAAGGACGACACGGCCTCGGCCCTCGGCACCCGGCTCGGCTGGGCCGACCTGCTCGGCGCCGCAGGTGGCTCGGCACCCGCGCGCCTCCCCGACCCGAACCGCTCGGCCGTCGCCCGCAGCGTCCTGGGGTCGGTATCGACATCGCTCCCGGCCGCCACGGTGCAGTCGATCGTCGCGGCATCGGCGCCGACGTCCGGCGCCGGCGTGACGCTGGACGGGCTCGCCCGCGCTCGTTCCGGCAGTGCCGTCGTGTCCCAGGCGCAGCTGCTCGCGTGGAACACCGCCCACCCCGACCAGTCGCTCGCGGCCGTCGCCCCGGCGGAGGGCGCGCCCGCTCTCGACTACTCCCTGGTCACCGTCACGACCGATCCCGCGAAGGCACGCCTCGTTGCGGCCCTCGGCACCTACCTCATGTCCGCAGACAGCCAGAAGATGTTGCAGGACAGCGGCTTCCGCACGACTGCCGGCTCTCCCAAGGACCCCTCACCCCTCTACGGAGAGATCCGCGAGGTCGGCCCGGCCGACGAGGCTGCGCTGAACAAGCTCGGGTCGCAGTGGAGCGCCGCGGCCCGCAAGACCCAGACGCTGCTGGCCGTCGACGTCTCCGGCTCCATGCTCGAGCGCACCGACGACGGCAGCCGCCTCGCCGTGGTGCAGCAGGCAACGGTCCGAGCCCTCGCCACGGTCTCCCCGAACGCCATCGCGTCCCTGTGGGTCTACTCGCTCCACGTGGGCAGCCACGCCGACGACTTCCGACAGCTCACCGACTACGCCGGCCTCGGGGATCCCAGGAGCCTCAAGTCCCTCGACACGGCGGTCACGGGACTCGACACCTATGTCGGCGGCGGCAGCGGGCTCTACGACACGCTCGCCGCGACCTACGACAGGGCCAAGTCGGTCTGGCGCCCGGGCTACACCAACACCGTCGTCGTCGTCGCCGACGGGCCCAACGAGGACGACTACGGCCTCAGCCTCGACCTGCTCAAGAAACGGCTCGCCGCCGCGAAGGACCCCCGTCGTCCGGTCACGCTCGTCGTCCTCGGGATCGGCGGACGTGCCGATGCCGCGGCGATGCGACAGGTCGTGGCCGTCACCGGCGGCCAGTACGTCGCCACCGAGAGCTACCAGGACCTGCAACCGGCGCTGACCCAGGCGCTCGGGGGCTGACCCGCTCGCCGGACCCGACGGCCCGGCGCCCGGACGGGGACCGTCAGTGCAGCGAGCCGGTGTCCTCGAAGGCCGCGTCGTGGCGCAGGGTGCCGGCGTCCTCGCCCTTGCGCGCCTTGAGGTCCCGGCGCAGCTCGTTGGGCAGGGAGAAGAGGAGCGACTCCTCGGCCGCGATGACCGCCTCGACCTCGCCGTAGCCGCGCTCGGCGAGCCACGCGAGCACGTCGCGCACGAGCACCTCCGGGACGCTGGCCCCCGAGGTGACGCCGACGGTGGTGACGCCCTCGAGCCACTCCTCCTGGATCTCGTCGGCGAAGTCGACGAGGTGGCCGCCGCGGGCGCCGTGCTCGATCGCCACCTCGACGAGGCGCACCGAGTTGGACGAGTTGCGCGACCCGACGACGATCATGAGGTCGGTGTCCTTGGCCATCTGCTTGACGGCGAGCTGGCGGTTCTGGGTGGCGTAGCAGATGTCGTCGGACGGGGGGCTCTGCAGGGCGGGGAACTTCTCCTTGAGCCGGGCGACCGTCTGCATCGTCTCGTCGACCGACAGCGTCGTCTGCGAGAGCCAGACGACCTTCTCGGGGTCGCGGACGGTGACGTTCTCGACGTCGTCGGGGCCGTCGACGAGCGTGATGTGCTCGGGCGCCTCGCCCGAGGTGCCGACGACCTCCTCGTGGCCCTCGTGGCCGATGAGCAGGATGTCGAAGTCGTCGTCGGCGAACCGGACGGCCTCGCGGTGCACCTTGGTCACGAGCGGGCAGGTGGCGTCGATCGTCTTGAGGCTGCGCGCCTTCGCCTCCTCGTGGACCACGGGGGCCACCCCGTGGGCGGAGAAGATCACGGTGGCGCCCTCGGGCACCTCGTCCGTCTCGTCGACGAAGATCGCGCCGCGCTTCTCGAGCGTGTTGACGACGTGCTTGTTGTGCACGATCTGCTTGCGCACGTAGACGGGCGGCCCGTAGAGCTCGAGAGCCTTCTCGACGGTCACGACGGCGCGGTCGACACCCGCGCAGTAGCCGCGAGGCGCCGCGAGCAGGACCTTCTTGGCGGACGTCTGGTCGGCGGTGTCGCTCATGCGCCCATCGTACGGGGACCCCGCGTGCGAGCCCGATTCGCCGCCTGCCCGGCCACCACGCCGCACCTCGCGAGTGCAGGCATGCCGGGGACGTCCTCGACGAGCCCACGCAGGTTGGGCAGCGCGAACTCCCGGTGGTCCGCGTCGTTGTCCGGGTCGCGCAGCACCTCCACCTGGCCGGCGAGGAAGTTGAGCCACACCGCCACACCGCTCGCGAAGGGCTCGGCGCCCTCGGGCAGCTCCGTCCCGCCGACGTGGCCGTATGCCGCCGCGAGCGTCACGAGCGCCGCCTCGTCGGGCACGTGGTGCAGCAGCACCGTCCCCACCTCCCGGGCCGGCACGTGCGCGCTGACCTCGTCCCATTCGAGGAGCCACCGGGTGCCGTCGTCGTCCAGCAGCGTGTTGCTCGCCCTGAGGTCGCGGTGGCACAGCACCGGTGCACCGAGGGGCACCGAGCTCGCCCAGGCGCCGAGGTCGTCGAGCTCCGTCGCGCGCGAGCGCAGTCCGCCTGCCCAGTCGGCACCGGAGGCGACGGCACGGTCGGCGAGGTCCGACCAGTCGACGGCGCAGTCGCGGTAGAACGGGTGCACGGTGTCGCCCGGCATCGGCTCGCCCTCGAGCCGGTGGATCAGCGCCGCCTGCCCGAGCACCCAGTGCTCGGCCGCGATGTCCGATCGGTCCGGCACGACACCCGGGGCGAACTCGTGGACCCGCCACCCCGTGCCGGAGTCGTCACGGGCGACGACGGTGCCGTCACCGGTCAGCACCGGCCGAGGCGCATGCACGCCCGCGGCGACGCACCGCTCGACGAGACCCACCTCGAACCTGGCTCTCGACTCGACCACGTCGCCAGGGTCCTCGCGCCAGAAGGCCCGCTTCACGGCATACGGGCCCGTGTCGGTGACGAGACGGTGGACCTCACCCAGGGCGCCTCGCGCCACCCACTCGACCGAGCGGACCGCGCCCAGCGCGAAGCGGTCGGCCACCCAGCGTGCGTCGACGGGAGTCACCGCGCCGACACCAGGTGCGCGCCACCGACCCGGCAACACCTTTAGGGTGGCGCGGGTGAGCATGACGAGCCCGCTGCCCGACAAGGCCGCCGACACGACGGCCGAGCAGCCCTGGCCGGTGCGGGTGCTCAGCCTCAAGATCTCCGACTACGTCGACCGAATGAGCCAGCTCTGGGTCGAGGGCCAGGTCATGCAGTTCAACCCCCGAGGCGGCACGGCCTTCCTCACCCTGCGCGATCCCGACGTCGACATGTCACTGTCGGTCTCCGTCCCGATGAACGCCGTCAACGCGATGCCGATCCCGCTCGCGCAGGGCGCCCGGGTGGTGCTCCAGGCCAAGCCGACGTTCTGGACCAAGCGGGGCACGCTCCAGCTCGAGGGCCGCCAGATCCGCCCCGTCGGCATCGGTGACCTGCTGGCACGGGTCGAGATCCTCAAGCGCACCCTCGCGGCCGAGGGTGTCTTCGACGCCGGGCGCAAGCGGCCGATCCCCTTCCTGCCGCACCGGGTCGGCCTCATCACCGGTCGCAACTCCGCCGCCGAGAAGGACGTCGTCGAGAACGCCCGGCGGCGTTGGCCCGCAGTGGTCTTCGAGATCCGGGAGGTCGCGGTGCAGGGCACGTCGGCCGTCACCGAGGTCGTCGAGGCGCTGCGCGAGCTCGATGCCATGAGGAGCGTCGACGTCATCGTCATCGCCCGTGGGGGCGGCGCCCTCGAGGAGCTGCTCCCCTTCTCCAACGAGGCCATGATCCGGGCGGTCGCGCAGGCCAGGACGCCCGTCATCAGCGCGATCGGCCACGACGTCGACACACCCCTGCTCGACCTCGTCGCCGACTGGCGTGCCTCCACCCCGACCGACGCGGGCAAGAAGGTCGTGCCGGACGCGGCCCACGAGCGGGCGCTCGTCGACGGCGCTCGTGACCGGGTGCGCCGCGCGATGGTGCGCCGCGTGGAGGCGGAGCGGTCCGGGCTGCGCTCGCTCGTCTCGCGGCCGGTCATGGCCGACCCCGTCGCACTCGTGCGCGTGCGACGGCAGGAGGTGGCCGCCCTTCGGGTGCGGGCCGCCACGCGGATGGAGGCCCGGCTGCACCGTGCCGCCGACCAGGCCGAGCACCTGCGCCGACAGGTCGTGGCGCTGTCCCCGCAGTCGACCCTCGAGCGGGGGTATGCCGTGGTGCAGCACCGCGACGGCCGCATCGTCATGGACCAGGACGACGTCGGCGTCGGCGAGCTGCTGCGGGTCCGCGTGGCCAGGGGCGACTTCGGGGTGCGGCCGGTGTCACCCGGCCCCGAGGACGCGAACCCCAAGGCTCCGGCACCACGGACTCCGGCGCGCAAGCGGTCCTCGGCCGCCACCGCAGCAGGGCCGGCAGGAGCCACCGGTGCCGGCGCCGCCACCACCCGCAAGCCGCGCCAGCCGCGCAAGGCGAGCGCGCCGAAGCCGGCGAGCCGCCCCGCTGACGCAGCCGGCTCGGGCAGCACAGGCGGCGCAGACGGCGCGGGTGACAAGGACCGGGCGGACGACGCTGCCGGCGCCGCCGGTGACCTCACGTCGTAGGGTGACGCCCATGGCTGACGCGACGACGACCGACGGCTCGTTCCCCGACATCGCCGCGATGCGCTACGAGGACGCCCGTGAGGAGCTCATCGCGATCGTGGCCAAGCTCGAGGCGGGTCAGGCACCCCTCGAGGACTCGATGCACCTCTGGCGTCGCGGCGAGGCCCTGGCGGCCCACTGCGCGACGTGGCTCGACGGCGCCCAGGCCGAGATCGAGCAGGCGACCCGGCCGCCCGCCCCCGCGGGCGAGCTCCACGCCGACGACGAGATCTTCGACGAGGACGACTCCTGACCGACCCCTCCTGACCGACCCCGCGCACCGATACCCGCGGACCCGCCGGCGCCCTGTCAGGGACTCGGGGCTCGGGTCAGCCGGTGGCGCCCGATGACGCGGCGGGCGCGGGGCTGACGCCCGGCGCCGGGGTCACGGGTGCCAGAGCCGCGACGAACGCCTTGAGCTCGTCCTCCGGTGCCGTGCCCCCTGCCACGAGCGTGAGCCCCTTGGCGCCCTGGCCCTTGACGACGTAGGCGATCTGGCCCTTGTCGCTCGCGACGAACCGCTCGAACGCCCGGCTTTTGACCGTCGCCGTGCCCGCGGCGCTGCCGTCGTTGACCGACCGGGCGACCCAGCCCTGGGTCGCGCCGACGGCCTGCTTCAGGGCGATGTCGGCGCCGCTGGGGGTGGTCCAGACCGTCGTGAACGTCGGGACCTTCTCGGTGCCGGGCGCATAGGTCGCGACCGTGGGCACCCAGCCCTGGCCGAGGCCCCGGGGAAGCTCGACCGGCCAGGTCGTCAGGGCGGCCACCTGGCTCGCCTTGCCGGCCGCGTCGACGGCCGGGCGCTGCACCTGCGTGATGCGCGGGACGATGGCCACGAGCGCCAGGACGAACAGCCCGATGACGAACATCGAGCGGAACATGTTGGGGAACGTCCCGAGCGAGTAGCGGCTCGGCGGCGCGGCCGGCGTCGACGGCTCCGACGCGACGGTGTCGGTCGCGGCGCCCTCCGCCGGCGCGCTCGCCGACGCCGGGGTGCTCTCTGCCGAGGGTGACGACGGGGTCGTCGGGGTGCTCATGCCCCCATCGTCCCCGACGTCCGGACACGGTCCAAACCCGGGCGGTGTCACCGCTAGGCTGGCGCGGACTCGTTCTGCGCCGACGGAGGACCTTTGATGAAGCACAGCCAGCCGGATCGCAACCTCGCTCTCGAGCTGGTCCGGGTGACCGAGGCAGCAGCCATGGCCGGGGGCCGGTGGGTCGGTCGTGGCGAGAAGAACAAGGCCGACGGCGCCGCTGTCGAGGCGATGCGGGCGATGATCTCGACGGTCAGCATGCGTGGCGTCGTCGTCATCGGCGAGGGCGAGAAGGACAACGCCCCGATGCTCTTCAACGGCGAGCAGGTCGGCGACGGCACGGGTCCCGAGGTCGACGTCGCCGTCGACCCGATCGACGGCACGACACTGACGGCCAAGGGCATGAACAACGCCGTGGCCGTCATGGCCGTCGCCAACCGCGGCGCGATGTACGACCCCTCGGCCGTCTTCTACATGGACAAGATCGCGACCGGTCCCGACGCGGCCGACGTCGTGGACATCCGGCTCCCGGTCGCCGAGAACATCCGGCGAATCGCCAAGGCCAAGAAGGAGACTCCGGCCGACGTCACCGTCGTCATGCTCGACCGCCCCCGCCACGAGGGCCTTGCCGAGCAGATCCGCGCCACCGGTGCCCGCATCCGCTACATCGTCGACGGCGACGTCGCCGGCGCCGTCATGGCGGCGCGTCCCGACACCGGCGTCGACCTGCTCCTCGGCATCGGCGGCACGCCGGAGGGCATCATCGCCGCGTGCGCCATCAAGTGCACCGGGGGCGTGATCCAGGGCCGCCTCTGGCCCAAGGACGACGACGAGCGGCAGAAGGCCATCGACGCGGGCCACGACCTCGACCGCGTCCTGTCGACCGACGACCTCGTCACGGGCGAGTGCTTCTTCGTCGCGACCGGCATCACCGACGGCGAGCTGCTCCGCGGCGTCCGCTACGGCGCGAAGTCCGCGCGCACCAACTCCCTCGTCATGCGCTCGCGCAGCGGCACCATCCGGACCATCGACAGCGAGCACCGCTTCGACCGTCCGGGCTGGTTCGGCAGCGCCGACATGATCGACGCCTGAGGCGGCTGACGTGAGCGCTCCCACCGCCCCGGCCCGCACCCTCGTCGTCGGCGAGGCACTCGTCGACGCCGTCACCACCCCGGCCGGTGACACCGAGGAGCACGTCGGCGGCAGCCCCGCCAACGTCGCCTTCGGGCTGGCGGCCCTCGAGCACCCCGTGGACCTCGCGACCTGGATCGCGACCGACGAGCGCGGCCGGCGCATCGAGCAGGTATGCCGTGAGCGAGGGGTCGCGCTCACCGCCGGCTCCCAGGGCGCCCCCTTCACCTCCGTCGCCCACGCCACGCTCGACGAGACGGGGGCCGCGAGCTACGTCTTCGACCTCGAGTGGCAGGTGGCCGCGGTCCCCGGCCTCACGGCATACGCCCACGTGCACACGGGCAGCATCGCGGCCGTGCTCGAGCCCGGCGGGAGTCAGGTGCGCGCGATCCTCGCGGCCGCCCGGGAGCTCGGCGCCACCGTGTCCTACGACCCCAACGCCCGCCCGTCGCTCATGGGCCGTCCCGAGGCCGCACGCGAGACCATCGAGGCCTCGATCGCCCTGGCCGACGTCGTCAAGCTGAGCGACGAGGACGTCGCGTGGCTGTGCCCCGGCCAGGGCCTCGATGAGGTCCTGCGCGGGTGGGGCGAGCTCGGGCCTGCCGTCGTGGTCGTGACCCGTGGCGGTGACGGCGCCGTCGTCCGGGTCACCCGCACCGGCGAGCAGCTGGCGCTGCCTGCGCCCCGCGTCGAGGTCGTCGACACCGTCGGCGCCGGGGACTCCTTCATGGCAGGTCTGGTGTCGGGACTCCTCGACGCCGGGCTGCTCGGCGGACCCGAGGCCCGAGCGCGCCTGCACGCCGCCGATCTCGCCGACATCGTGCCCGCCGTGGAGCGCGCACTTCGTGCCGGGGCCCTCACCGTCGAGCGGGCCGGCGCCCACGCGCCGACGCGAATGGCCTTGTCCCGCGGACAAATCGGACATTAGACAAGTCGACGCGAGGTCGGGCACCATTCTGCGCGAACCGCGGGTAGTTTTGGCCGGTGGTTCACCCTGACGCCCCGGTGCCGGGGCGTCCTCATGTGAGGAAACCTCGTGCCCGACCCCACCCCTCCACAACGCCCGATCGGCCCGTACGAACAGAGCCTCCTCGAGAGCCGAGCCAACCGTAAGGCCCTCGAGGCCCGGATCGCCGCGGCGCGGCGCAACCGCATCATCGCGGCCGTGCTCGGAGTCGTGCTGCTCGCCGGCGCCGGCGTCGGTGGCGCCCTCTGGTGGAGAGGTCGCGAGGTGGCGCCCGTCGCCGCGCTCACGGCCACACCCGGCAAGTCGTGCCCCGACCGCACCCCCGTCTCCCTCTGGGTCTCGGAGGCGGCGCAGCCGGCCGTCCTCGCGCTCGCGAAGGAGTACCAGGCCGACCCCGACTCCCCGTGCGTCGACTACGTCGTCAAGGGCAAGGCGCCCATCGAGGCGATGATCGGCCTCGGCCAGGGACAGCCCGACCGCCCCGACGGCTGGATCCCGGACTCGCCCCGCTGGGTCGAGCGGGTCAACGAGACCGCCAAGCTCAACGCCAAACCCGCGAGCGCCTTCGCCAAGAGCCCGCTCGTCATCGCCATGGACCCGGCCCAGGCCGCCAAGCTCGAGGGCCAGCCCAAGTGGCTCGACCTCGTCGCGTCCGACAGCCCCATCCGGATGAGCGACCCGCGCTCGACGACGGCCGGCATGCTGACCCTCGCGTCCGCGCTGCCCGAGCTGTCCAAGGAGCAGGGTCGGGTCGTGATCCCCAAGCTCGCCAAGGGCGCTGCCCCCTCGATCGACGACCTCTTCAGCGCCTACAACGCCGACCCGACCACGGCCTCCGCCTTCCCCGTGTCCGAGGCCGACCTCATCGACCACAACCGTCTCTACCCCGACCACAGGATGGTCTCGGTCACGCCCAGCGAGGGCACCCCCGCCTTCGAGTTCTCCCTCGTCAACGTCGCCACCGACCCGGTGCGCGACCAGGCGATCGAGCTGCTCCGCGCCTATCTCATGTCGCCCGACGCGGCGAAGATCTTCGCGCAGTACGGCATCCGCTCGACCGGCGTACCGGTCACGATGCCCACCCCGACGGGCAGCGTCGGGGAGGTCAAGATCGGCCCGACCCCCGACGCCGCCACCGTCACCGCGGCCACCAACGTGTGGCAGTCGGCCACCACCGACTTCTCGCTCCTGTCCGTCTTCGACGTGTCCGGCTCGATGAACGACAAGGTCGGCAACACGACCCGCGTCGCCATCACCCAGGAGGCCGCGGGCATCGCACTCGCGGCGCTGCCGAAGTCGACCAAGCTCGGGCTCTGGGTGTTCTCCATCGACAAGGGCGGCCCGGGCCAGGACTGGCGCGAGCTCGCGCCGATCGGACGGCTCGACGACGACTCGCACCGCGCCGTCGTGGCCACCGCGGCCGCCAACCTCTCCAAGAACGTCGGCGGCGGCACCGGCCTCTACGACACGATCTGGGCGGCATACCAGAAGGTGAAGCGGGAGTACGACCCCAGCCGCGTCAACGCGGTCGTCATCCTCACCGACGGTCGCAACGACGACCCGCAGGGCATCTCGCTCGAGCAGCTCAAGGCCAACCTCAAGGGCGCGAGCGACCCGAACAAGCCGATCGCCATCACGACGATCGGGATCGGGCCGGACGTCGACCCCAAGGCCCTCTCGGAGATCTCGCGGATGACGTACTCCGACTTCTACTCGGCGCCCACCCCGGCCGACATGACGACGGTGCTCGCCCGTGCGCTCTTCGACCACGACTGCAAGAACGGCCGCTGCGTCTGACGCCGACGGCCCGTCCGGACCTCGCAGCACGCCCCCGCCCCGGGGCGTGCTGCGATCTGGACCGGCGCGAGGAAGCCGGGTTGGATGGTCGTGACGGTGACACGACCTGAGGAGCGCAGATGACCCAGCCGAGCACACGGGCAACGGATGCGGACTGGTGGCGCCGGGCCGTCGTCTACCAGGTCTACCCACGCAGCTTCGCCGACGCCAATGGTGACGGCGTCGGCGACCTGGCCGGCATCCGCTCGAAGGTCCCCTACCTGGCGGACCTCGGCGTCGACGCCCTGTGGCTCAGCCCCTTCTACCCGTCCGCCCTCGCGGACGGGGGCTACGACGTCGACGACTACCGCGACGTGGACCCGCTCATCGGGACGCTCGCTGAGTTCGACGAGCTCTCCCGGGTCGCGCACGAGCACGGGCTGCGGCTCATCGTCGACATCGTCCCGAACCACACGTCCGACCGGCACGCGTGGTTCCGCGAGGCCCTCGCGGCCGGGCCGGGGACGCCCGAGAGGGCGCGCTACCACTTCGTCGACGGGGAGGGCCCCGACGGCTCCCGGCCGCCCTCGGACTGGCAGGCAGCGTTCGGGGGCTCGGCCTGGAGCCGCGTCCCGGACGGGCAGTGGTACCTCCACCTGTTCACCCCTCAGCAGCCCGACCTGAACTGGGGCAACCCGGAGGTGAGGCAGGAGTTCCTCACCACCCTGGCCTTCTGGGCCGACCGCGGCGTGGACGGCTTCCGGATCGACGTGGCGCACATGCTGGCCAAGGACCTGAGCCGCCCCATGCCGTCGCACGTCGAGGTCGCGGGCGACCTCCCCCTGGACGGCAGCCACCGGTTCTACGACCGCGACGAGGTCGACGAGATCTATGCAGAGTGGCGCGCCCTCTTCGACACCTACGACCCTCCGCGCATGGCGGTCGCCGAGGCGTGGGTCCCGGCGGAGCGTCGCCGGAGGTACGCCTCCCCCGAAGGCCTCGGGCAGGCCTTCAACTTCGACCTCCTCCAGGCGCCGTGGCAGGCGAACGCCTTTCGGCGGGTGATCGAGCAGAACCTCAGCGAGGCGCGCGCCACGGCCAGCCCCCAGACCTGGGTGCTCTCCAACCACGACGTGGTCCGGCACGCCACGCGCTACGGCCTGCCCGACGACACCGACCTGGCGTCGTGGCTCATGAGCGACGGCACGGACCCGCACGAGGACGTCGCCCTCGGCCTGCGCCGAGCGCGTGCCGCGACCCTCCTGGTCCTGTCGCTGCCCGGGTCGGCGTACGTCTACCAGGGTGAAGAGCTCGGCCTGCGGGAGGTCGCGACGATCCCACGGGACCGGCTGCAGGACCCGACGTGGGAGCGCACGGGCCACACGGCGAAGGGCCGCGACGGATGCAGGGTCCCGATCCCGTGGACGCCCGACGGCCCGTCCTTCGGTTTCGGGCCCGGTCCCGCACACCTCCCCCAGCCGGACTGGTTCGCCGACTACGCGGTCGCCGCGCAGCAGGACGACCCGTCGTCGACGCTCGAGCTCTACCGGACCGCCCTGCACCTCCGGCGCCGGCTCGTCGCCGAGCTGCCCGGCGAGCAGCCCGGTGACGACGTCTCCTGGGTCGAGGTGGGTGACGGCGGCCTGCACCTGACCCGAGGCCGGTGGCACGTCGTGACGAACGTCGCGGCGACCTCGCTGGCCCTTCCGGCGGGCGACGTGGTCCTCAGCTCGGGCCCGTTGCTGGCCGACGGCAGCCTCGGGCCGGACACCACGGCGTGGGTCGTGGCCGCGGACGACTGAGGACGGCGCCGTCCCGAGAGCGGTCGGACCTGCCGCAGACAGCACGCCGGCCCGGAACCTGGGGTTCCGGGCCGGCAGTGTCGGCGGTCGTTCAGCGGACGGGCCTCAGCCCTTGACCGCACCTGAGGTCATGCCACGGATGAAGTACCGCTGCAGGGCCAGGAACACGAGGATCGGGACGATGATCGTGATGTAGCCGGCCGCGGGTATCAGCTCTCTACCGGCACCCGTCTGCCCCTGGAGACCTTGCAGCGCCACCGTCGCGACCGTGTTGTCGCCGCGACCGAGAAAGATCAGCGCGACGAGCAGGTCGTTCCAGACCCAGAGGAACTGGAAGATGGCGAACGAGGCCAGCGCCGGGGTCGACATCGGCATGATGAGGCGCCAGAACGTCGTGAAGTGGCTGGCGCCGTCGATCTTCGCCGACTCGATGACGGCGGTCGGCAGCCCGGACATGTAGCTGCGCAGGATGTAGACGGCGAGCGGCATGCCGAAGCCGATGTGGGCCAGCCAGACCGCGATGAACGTGCCGTTGAGGCCCAGGCCCGAGTAGAGCTTGACGAGCGGCACGAACGCGACCTGGTTGGGCACGACGAGCAGCCCCACGATGATGACGAAGACGACGTCGCGGCCCTTCCACTGCATGAAGGTGAAGGCGTACGCAGCGAACGCGGCGATGAGGATCGGGATGACGGTGGCCGGGAGGGCCACGATGAGGCTGTTGATGAACGCCTGCGACATCGGGATCCCGGCTGCGTCCGAGGTCAGCACGTTGGTGTAGTTCTGCAGCGTCCACGAAGACCCGAAGGGGTTGAAGAACGCCGTCCACCAGCCCGAGGCGAACTGCTCGTCGCGCGGGCGGAACGAGTTGACCAGCATGCCGAGCGCGGGGATCATCCACGCGACGCAGAGGACGAGCAGGCCGATGCGCACCGGCCAACCGGCCGATCCGGCACCGGTCCCCATCTTGCTCTGCTTGAGGACCTGCGGCTCGTCGGCGGGTGTGCCGGTGCCTGGCTGGATCGTCGTGGTCATCGTGCAGCCTCCTCGGCCCGGAAGTGGCGGACCTGGTAGATGAGGATCGGGATGACGGCGATCAGCAGGATGACGACGATCGTCGCCGCGTAGCCGTTGTTGCCCTGGGTGTAGAGCTCGTCGTAGAAGCGGCGGGCGATCACGTCGGTGTTGTAAGCGCCGTTGGTGGTCACGTAGACGACGTCGAACACCTTCATGACGCCGATGAGCACCGTGATGAAGACCGTGATCACCGTGGGCCAGATCTGGGGGATGATGATGCTGAAGAAGATCCGTCGCTCACCGGCACCGTCGATGCGTCCGGCCTCGACGGTGTCCTCGGGAACACCCTTGATCGCCGCCGACAGCAGGACCATCGAGTACCCGACCTGCGTCCAGATCAGGATGATCATGAGCATCAGGCTGTTGAGGTGCAGGGTGTCCGTGCCGTACCAGTAGACGGGGTCCTTGTTGAAGAGCCCGAGGAAGGCGTTGAGCAGGCCCGTCTGGGGGGTTCCCTGGGGCTGGTAGTCGTAGATCGTGCGCCAGATCGTCGCCGCGCCGACCATGCTGATCGCCATCGGCAGGAAGATGAAGGTCTTGGCGGTCTTCTCGCCGCGAGGTCGCAGCCGGTCGGCGAGCACCGCCACGCCCAGGCCGAGGACCACCGTCAGTGCCGGAACGATGACGATCCACAGGACGTTGTTGAAGAGCACCTGCAGGAACGTCTTGTCGGTCAGGACGTCCACGTAGTTCTTGAAGCCGACGTATGCCGTCGAGTCCTCGTTGGCGAAGCTGTACTGGATCGTGACGATGGCCGGGTAGATGAGGTAGACGGTGATCGCGAGGATCGCCGGTCCGGCGAACATCCAGGGCTTGACCCGGTCCTCCCAGCGGCCCTTGAGCGACTCGGACAGCTTGTTGAGGATCCAGAAGATGATGACGGCGCCGCCGATGCCCCCCAGGATCGCGATCACTGCGTTGAGGATCTTGATAGCCATTGCACTTCCTCTCTTGTTGGGAGAATGCGCTGTCGACCGCGGGGGCGACCGGCTGGTCACCCCCGCGGTCAGGCGGCGTCAGCTACCGGTCTTGGGGAAACTCGCGTCGATGTTGTCGAGCGTCGTGTTGAGGTCCTGCTGGCCCGAGAGCCACTTGACCGGCTCGGTCCAGAACGTCCCGGCGCCGACCTTGGCCGGCATGGCGTCCGACCCGTCGAAGCGCGCAGCAGTCGCCTTGTAGAGCACGTCGGAGGCGATGGTCTGGAGCGTCTTGTTCGGCAGCAGCGAGACGTCGGCCGTCTTGTGCGGGGAGAACGCACCGTTCTTGGCCTGCTGGGTCCCGTTCTCCTTGCTGGCGATGAAGTTGCGCAGCTTGAGGGTGTTCGGGTCGTTGTTGAACGCAGCGGCGATGTCACCACCGACGAGCACGGGGTTGTCGGTCGCGGTCTTGGCCGGGAACGCGATCGGAGCCGTCTCGGTGTCCAGCTTGGAGATGACCGCGTCGGGGAAGCCGCCCTTGTTGGCCACGAACGTCGCCTGCTTGAAGAGGTAGCAGCCGGGGGGCTGCGTGAACAGGGCGTTGCCGCCGGTCTGGAAGTTGGTTGCGACGATGGACTTGGTGCCACCACGAACGTAGCCCTCGCCGAAGGCGATCTTCTGGAAGTACTCCCAGGCGGGCTTGATCTCGGGGCTGTTGAACTTCAGCTGTCCCTTGACCCACTTGTCGTAGTTGTCGGGGCCGGCGAAGCGCAGGACGAGGTCCTCGATCCAGTCGGTGATCGGCCAGCCGGTGGCGGCTCCGGACTCGGCGGCAATGCACCACGGCGTCTTGCCGTCGGCCTTGATCTTGGCCGTGAGCGTCAGCAGGTCGTCGAGGGTCTTCGGGGCCTGGTAGCCGGCGGCCTTGAACGCCGGGGCGTCGGTCCACAGGATGCTCTTGACGCTGACCTCGTTGGGCAGGCCGTAGACCTTGCCGTCGGCGCACGTGCCCGCCTCGACGAAGCCGGGGACGAGCGTCTCCTTGTCGGTGGCGACCGTCGCGTCGTCGTAGGGGATGAGCTTCTTCTGCTTGGCGAGGTCGCACATGAGTCCGGGCTGCGGGAACAGCCCCACGTCGGGGGCGTTGCCGCCCTGCACACGGGTGCGGATCTCGGTGTCCCACGAAGCGGCCTTCGTGAACTTGACGGTGATCTTGTTCTGGGCCGCCCACGCGGAGACATCGGCCTTGAAGCCGGGCTCGGTGTCCGGGCCGAGGCCGTACATGACCTCGACGGTCGTCTTGCCCGGGCCGCCCGCGGCCGAGCCATTGCTGGTGCTACCACCCGAGTTGGACGACAGACACCCGGCGGCGAGACCGGCGACGCCGATCCCCACGAGCGCTGTGACGGTTGACCTGCGGTTGATCATGCTTGCTCCTCCTCGGAGGGTTGGGGGCATCATTGGCCCCGAAGCTGACCGGTCACGCCATATGCCGGTTTCAACAGGTGCTCGACGTCGCCGTCGGGCAGTGGTGACGAGTCGCTGCCCGTCGTGTGTCCGTCTCTCACACCCAACACCACAAGAGTGACGTGCGCCACAGGTCTGAACACCTTTGCCGAGTTGTTACACCGTGGCCCCTTCCTCGTGCGTCCGCGCCCGCCCAGGGCCGTTGGCGTGTTCCGCGTTCTGACGACCGCCTTTCTCGAGCCCCCACGTGACCGATTAGGCTCACAGACGGCGTCGCACCACGGCGGCGCGGCCCGGGCGGCATACGGCCCCCGACCACGAGCCCACCAGAGCGCAAGGAGCGTGTCGTGGCCGACTTCGTCTACGAGGACCTGCTGCCGATCGGCGCCGACGAGACGCCCTACCGGCTGCTGACCACCGGGGGCGTCCGCGCCGTCGACGGCCCCGGAGGACGCACCTTCCTCGAGGTCGACCCCGAGGCGCTGCGCCTGCTGACCGAGACCGCGATGCACGACATCGCGCACTACCTGCGGCCCGGCCACCTCCAGCAGCTGCGCAACATCCTCGAGGACGACGAGGCCAGCAACAACGACAAGTTCGTCGCCCTCGACCTGCTCAAGAACGCCAACATCGCTGCCGGCGGGGTGCTGCCGATGTGCCAGGACACCGGCACGGCGATCGTCATGGGCAAGCGCGGCCAGCACGTGCTGACCGAGGGCACCGACGAGAAGGCCATCAGCGAGGGCGTCTTCGACGCCTACACCCGCCTCAACCTGCGCTACTCGCAGATGGCGCCGATCACCACGTGGGAGGAGAAGAACACCGGCTCCAACCTGCCGGCCCAGGTCGAGATCTATGCCGACACCATCCCCGGCCACGAGGCGCAGTACAAGTTCCTCTTCATGGCCAAGGGCGGCGGCTCGGCCAACAAGAGCTACCTCTACCAGGAGACGAAGGCCATCCTCAACGAGGACGCCATGATGCGCTTCCTCGACGAGAAGCTCCGGTCGCTCGGCACTGCGGCGTGCCCGCCCTACCACCTGGCCATCGTCATCGGCGGCACGAGTGCCGAGTTCGCCCTGAAGACAGCCAAGTACGCCTCGGCGAAGTACCTCGACTCCCTCCCCAAGTCCGGGTCCATGACCGCACACGGCTTCCGCGACACCGAGCTCGAGGAGAAGGTCCTCGAGCTGACCCGACAGTTCGGCATCGGCGCCCAGTTCGGCGGCAAGTACTTCTGCCACGACGTGCGCGTCGTCCGTCTCCCCCGCCACGGGGCGAGCCTGCCTGTGGCCATTGCGGTCTCGTGCTCGGCCGATCGTCAGGTGCTCGGCAAGATCACCGCCGACGGGGTCTTCATCGAGCAGCTCGAGACCGACCCGGCGCGCTTCCTGCCCGACGCGGGCGCCGTCGACCTCGGCGAGCACGAGGACGACGCCGTCGGGGTGAGCTCGACCAGCCGCAACGTCGTCGTCAAGGTCGACCTCACGCAGCCGATGGACGACATCCTCGCCGAGCTGTCCAAGCACCCGGTCAAGACGCGACTCTCGCTCACCGGGCCGCTCGTCGTCGCTCGCGACATCGCCCACGCCAAGATCAAGGAGCGCCTCGACGCGGGCGAGCCGATGCCGCAGTACCTCAAGGACCACCCGGTCTACTACGCGGGCCCGGCGAAGACACCGGAGGGTATGCCGTCCGGCTCGTTCGGGCCGACCACCGCGGGCCGCATGGACTCCTACGTCGACCAGTTCCAGGCCGCGGGCGGCTCCAGGGTGATGCTCGCCAAGGGCAACCGCAGCAAGCAGGTCACCGACGCCTGCGCCGCCCACGGCGGCTTCTACCTCGGCTCGATCGGTGGCCCGGCTGCGCGCCTCGCCCAGGACTGCATCCGGAGCGTCGAGGTGCTCGAGTACGAAGAGCTCGGCATGGAGGCGGTGTGGAAGATCGACGTCGAGGACTTCCCGGCCTTCATCGTCGTCGACGACAAGGGCAACGACTTCTTCGCCGAGGTGAGCAAGCCGATGGCCTTCACGATCTCCAAGCGACCTGGACTCCAATGAACGAAGGGACACCAATGAGTGAGAACGTCACTGCAGCAAAGGGTTTCGACGACCTGCTCGAGGCCAACCAGGCCTACGCCGACCGCTTCGACATGGCCGGCTTCGACGGCATCGCACAGGCCGGCGTCGCGATCGTCACGTGCATGGACTCCCGCATCGACCCCCTCGGCCTCGTCGGCCTGAAGCCGGGCGACGCCAAGATCTTCCGCAACCCGGGCGGCCGTGTCGGCAGCGACGCCCTGGAGGCGCTCGTCCTCGCCACCCACCTGCTCAACGTCGACCGCATCCTCGTCGTGCCCCACACCCGGTGCGCCATGGCGTCCAACAGCGAGGCCGAGCTGCGCGAGCGCGTCGGTGCCAGCGCCGGCAAGGACGCCTCCTGGATGACGTTCCACGCCATCGCCGACCAGGAGCGCGCGCTGCGCGAGGACCTCGCCAGGGTGCGCACGCACCCGCTCATCGCCGAGGGCGTCGAGGTCGCCGGCTTCGTCTACGACGTCGACACGGGCCTGCTGCGCCGGGTCGACTGACTCACCCCGCTTCCACCGCCGAACGCCGCGTTCGGTGCCGAACCCACTGTTCTGACAGCGCTTTCGCCACCGAACGCGGCGTTCGGTCGTCTCAGGCGGGGAGGGGCGCGACGTCGCGGGTCGTCCAGACGTGGTGCGCGACAGCGGCCGAGAGCACGAGACCGATCGTCAGCACCGTCAGGCCCACCGGCAGCGCCAGGGCCGCGACCCCGACCAGCACCAGCCCGACGGCGACGCCGACCCTGATCTCGACCGCCGCCGCGCCAGCCCTCGCGTGCATGACGGTCAGGCACCACACGTACACCGCCACGGCGCCGGCGAGCGCCAGCCCGATGGCGCGTGCCGACGCGTGCGCCTCCCCCTGGACCTGGTCGACGGCGGCCGCCAGGCCTGCCCCGGTGGCCGCCACCGAGGCGAAGACGAGGTAGTGCCCGTAGCCGGTGAGGAAGATGCTCGCGATCTCGCCCTCGAAGAGCGGTGCGTGGTCGCGCTTGAAGTAGAGCCACCACATCGAGAAGACGATGAGCAGACCACCCACCACGAGGGCGAGCAGCCCCGGCTCGGCGCCCCGGACGAGGGCGCCCTGGACCGCCTGCACCGAGGCGAGGATGACCTCCCCGAGCACGATGATGGTCAGCAGCGCATAGCGTTCGGCGATGTGGTGCGGGTGGAACGGGGTGATCCCGTGGCGCTCGGCGACGACGGGCACGAGCAGCTCGAGCACGACGAGGGCGAAGAACGACGCGCAGGGCCGTCCCGCCCTCGAGCAGCAGCCGGGCGATCCAGAGCACCTGCACGACCGAGATGCCGCCCGCGTAGGTCAGGGCGGTGCGCCGGCCCTCCGGATGGCTGCGTGCGGCCCGCAGCCACATGGCCACCATCGCGAACCGCATCACCGCATAGCCCGCGACGACGAGCCCGGACTGACCGGTGGCGAAGAGGTCCGGGATGCCGGCGGCGAGCATGAGCGAGCCGGCCATGATGGTGAAGGTGAGCAGCCGGTAGCCCACGTCGTCGCAGTCGTAGGACGAGGCGAACCACGTGTAGTTCATCCACGCCCACCAGATCGCGAAGAAGACCATGACGAAGCCCACGAGGTCGCCGAGGTGACCCTCGGCCAGACCGTGGTGCCACTGGGCCGCCGCGCTGGCGATGGCCACGACGAAGACGAGGTCGAAGAAGAGCTCGAGCGGGGTCGCGACCCGGTGCTGCTCGTGCGGGTCCCCAGGCCTCATGCGCCGTGACAGGGGAACGACGTTGACGTGGCTCACGAAGCGAGTCTGCCAGCGCCGCACCCCGCGGTCGGAGGAGCAGCTCGTCGCATCATCGGGCGACGGGCTGCTCTCCCAGCCGGGTGGTCAGTCGAGCCCGCGCCGCTCGAGCAGGTGACGCACGTTGGCGTCGGCGCCCCGGAACTCGCGGTAGGACGCCAGCGGGTCCGCCGCGCCGCCGATGCCGACCACGTGGCGGCGGTAGCGGTCGCCGTTCTCGCGCGTCAGGCCGCCGTTCTCGCGGAACAACGCCACCGTGTCGGCGTCGAGCACCTCGCTCCAGATGTAGGCGTAGTACTGCGCGTCGTAGGCGTAGCTGAAGGTGTGGGCGAAGTACGTCGACCGGTAGCGCGGGGGCACGAGCGGACTGCCCAGCCCGACCTGCTCCAGCACCTGCGCCTCGAACGCCGCGACGTCGGTCACCGCGGCCGCCTCCTCCACCGAGAGCGCGTGCCAGGCCTGGTCGAGCAGGGCCGCCGCGAGGTACTCCCCCGTGCCGAAGCCCTCACCCCACGCCTGGGCCTCGACGAGACGGTCGACGAGCTCCTGCGGCAGGCGCTCGCCCGTCTCGTGGTGCACGGCATAGCTCGCGAGCACCTCCGGCCACAGCATCCACATCTCGTTGACCTGGCTGGGGTACTCGACGAAGTCCCGGAAGACCCGGGTGCCCGCGAAGTGCGGGTAGGTGACGCGCGCGAGGAGCCCGTGCAGGGCGTGACCGAACTCGTGGAAGAAGGTGCGCGTCTCGTCGTAGGTCAGCAGGGTGGGCTCACCGAGGCCGGGCTTGGGCACGTTGAGGTTGTTGGTGACGACGGCGTGCGGCCGGCCCAGCAGGTCGTTCTGGTGGACGAGGCTGTTCATCCACGCCCCGCCCTTCTTCGTGTCGCGGGTGTGGAGGTCGAGCAGGTAGAGCCCGATCGGCGTCCCGTCGGCCTCGTGCACCTCGAAGACCCGGACGTCGGGGTGGTAGCCGGCGAGGTCCTCACGCTCGGTGAACGTCAGCCCGTAGAGGCGCTCGGCGGCGCGGAAGATCCCGTCGTGCAGGACGCGCTCGGCCTCGAAGTAGGGCCGCATCGCGGCGAGGTCGACGGCATACCTCGTCGCACGCACGCGCTCGGACCAGTAGGCCCAGTCGTGGGCCTCGACGGGGTGCCCGGCCTCGGCCTCGAGCAGCTCCCGCTCCGCCTCGATGTTGCGGGCGGCGGCCGGGGCGAGCCGCCCGAGCAGGCCGAGGACGCGCTCGGGCGAGCGGGCCGTCGAGTCGGCGAGTGCCGCGGCGGCGTGCGTGGGGTAGCCGAGCAGCCGGGCCCGTTCGGCGCGCAGCCGGACGATCGCGAGCACGAGCTCCTTGGTGTCGTTCGCGTTGCCGCGGTCGCCTCGCGAGCCCTGCGCCTCGTGGAGACGTCTGCGCAGGTCGCGGTCGGTGAGCGAGGCGAGGTGGGGGTGTGCCGTCGGCAGGACGAGTGTGATGAGCCAGGCGCCGTCGTGCCCGTGGTCACGGGCTGCCTGGGCGGCGGCCGAGACCTCCCCCGAGGTCAGCCCGTCGAGGTCGGTGAGGTCGTCGACGAGGACGGCGAGCTCGTTGGAGTCCGCGAGCAGCTGCTTCTCGAAGCGCGTGCCGAGCGTCGCGAGCTGCTCGTTGAGCGCCCGCAGGCGCACCTTGTCCTCCTCGTCGAGTCCGGCTCCGGCGACGGTCATCTCGGTGAGGTGGCGCTCGACGAGCCGGCGCGCCTCGGCGTCGAGGGCCGCCATCGCGTCCTCGTCGTCGTGGACGGCCTTGATCCGTGCGTACAGCCGCGGGTCGAGGCGGACGGCGTCCCTGTGGGCGGTGAGCCTCGGGGCGTAGTCCTCCTCGATCGCCTGCACCTCGGCGGTCGCGAGCGAGCTGGACGTGCCGAAGAAGGCGAGGCTCGTGCGGCTCAGCAGCGCCCCGGACCGCTCGAGCGCGACCAGGGTGTTCTCGAAGGTCGGCGGGGCGGGGTCGATGGCGATCGCGTCGACCTCGGCGCGGTGCTCGGCCATGCCGCGGTCGAAGGCCTCGGTGTAGTGCTCGTCGCGGATCAGCCCGAAGGGCGGCAGCGAGAAGGGCAGCGGGCTCGGCTCGAGCAGGGGGTTGGCCGGGGTGTCGTCGCGCATGCCCCGAACCCTACGCAGCGGCCGTGGGCCGCTCGACCGGGTTTCCTGCCGACCTGGCGGGCGGGCGTATGCCGTCCGGCCGGGTCAGAGCGACAGCTCGGCCTGCACGACCCCGACGAGGCGGTCGGCCAGGGTGCGGGCCTGCTCGCCGTCGGCGGCCTCGACCATGACCCGGACGACCGGCTCGGTGCCGGACTTGCGCAGCAGCACGCGTCCGGTCTCGCCGAGCTCGCCCTCGGCGGCACGCACGGCGTCGGCGACCGCGGCGTTGGCGTCGAGCGCCGACTTGTCGACTCCCTTGACGTTGACGAGCACCTGCGGGAAGTGGGTCATGATGCCGGCGAGGTCGGCGAGCGTGCGACCGGTGGCCGCGACCCGTGAGGCCAGCATGAGCCCGGTGAGCGTGCCGTCCCCGGTGGTGCCGTGGTCGAGCATGACGACGTGGCCGGACTGCTCGCCCCCGAGGGAGTAGCCGCCGACCTTCATCCCCTCGAGGACGTAGCGGTCGCCCACCGCCGTCTGCAGCACCGTGATGCCGGCGCCGCCGAGGGCCTGGATCATGCCGAGGTTGGACATGACGGTGGCCACGAGCGTGTCGCCGCGCAGCACGCCCTGCTCCTTCATGGCGAGCGCGAGGATCGCCATGATCTGGTCGCCGTCGACCTCGTGACCGTCGGCGTCCACGGCGAGGCAGCGGTCGGCGTCGCCGTCGAGGGCGATGCCGAAGTCGGCGCCCGTCGCGACGACGGTCTCCTTGAGGTGGTCGGTGTGCGTGGAGCCGTAGCCGTCGTTGATGTTGAGGCCGTCGGGCTCGCCGCCGATGACGGTGACCGTGGCTCCGGCCTCGCGGAACGCGCGCGGCGCGACCTCGGAGGCGGCCCCGTGCGCGGCGTCGACGACGACGTGCAGCCCGTCGAGCCGGTGGGGCAGCGTGGCGAGCAGGTGGGCGACGTAGCGGTCGGCCCCGTCGGCGAGCGGTGTGATGCGCCCGACGTCACCGCCGGTGGGTCGCTGCCAGTCGTCGCGCAGGCGCGCCTCGATGCGGTCCTCGAGATCGTCGGCGAGCTTGTGGCCGCCGCGTGCGAAGAACTTGATGCCGTTGTCGGGCATCGGGTTGTGCGAGGCCGAGAGCATGGCCCCGAGGTCGGCGTCCTGCTCGGCCACGAGGTAGGCGATCGCGGGGGTCGGCAGCACGCCGGCGTCGCGGACGTCGACCCCGGCGGATGCCAGGCCGGCCACGGTGGCTGCGGCGAGGAACTCACCCGAGGCGCGGGGGTCGCGTCCGACGACGGCCACGGGGCGGTGGCCGTTGAAGGCGCCGACCTCGGCGAGGACGTGGGCCGCCGCCACGGAGAGGTCGAGCGCGAGCTCTGCGGTGATGTCCTTGTTCGCCACACCACGGACGCCGTCCGTGCCGAAGAGTCGAGCCACGCGTGTTCTGCCTTCCCGAGGGGTGCGACCGTGGGTGCCCGGTCGCCGATCTGCTCGGACGACCATACCGCCCGAGCCAGGCACCGGCGCCTCGGCCGACCGCCGCGCCGGCCCTACGAAGGCCCCACGGGGGCCCCTCGGAGGCCCCGCGACGGCTGCGCGGCGGCGCCGTGAAGGCCTCGGGGGTGGCTCGAACGGCCCTCCTACGAGCCTCGGGACGGCGCAGTCCCGGAGCTCACGAGGCGGGCGGACGGACCCGCGCGAGCCAGACACCGTCCCGGTGCATGACGACGTCGGTGAGCGAGGCGAGCTCGGTAGAGACCTCCCCCGAGCGCTCGTCGGCCACGATCCAGCGGATGTGTCGGTCGCGGTAGGCCGCGTCGAGCGTGGCCCGCGTGGGCGAGGTGATGAGGGCCAGCTCGGCATCGAGGCGGGCGGGGTCCCAGAAGGGGGCGTAGAAGTAGGGCACGTCGGCCTCGGAGGCGGCCTGCAGCATACGAGGGGCGTAGCCGTAGCCCGAGACGTCGGTGCGCAGCCCCGACAGGGCGACGACCGAGAAGTCCCGGTTGTCGCGGTAGCCGGCCCTGGTGCGGCCGTTCCAGATGCGGTTGGTCGCGATGACGTCACTGGGGTCGGCGTGCACCCGGAGGTACTGCCCGGCCTCGTAGAGGGCGGGGCTCACGGCGGGCCGCGGTTCGGCCTTGCCGACCTGCGGCGCCGGGGCCGCGGACACGGGCTCGCCGGGCGTGTAGCCGATCTTGAGCGCCGGCACCAGGGCGAGCACCCCGATGGCCAGCGACGCCAGGGCCAGGAGGCCACCCCAGGTGCCGGCCCGTGGCTGGTCGCGGCGCACGACGACCACGACCCAGCCGAGCGTGACGACGAGCAGGACGAGCGCGACCACGAGCAGGGTGGGAGAGGCCCACTGCCACGCCAGCGTCCTGGCGCCGAGTGCTCCGGGCTCGCCGACGGCCGGCGACACCCGCGGCGCCGGGGCGCGCTCTTGCGTCGCCCGCCACAGCACCCCGACGAGCACCGCCACGACGACGACGGCCCCGGGCACGAGCAGGGCACGGGCCCTGGGGCGCAGGGCCTGGCGCCCGGGCAGCCCGTCCGCCCTCACCAGGGTCTCCTGGACGAAGAGGCCCGCGCCCGCACCGGAGAGCGCGAGGCCCGGCGGGAGGGCAGCGGCGGCGAAGTAGTACTGGCTGGCGCTGGGATGGGTCAGGCTCAGCACGGCGACGAGCCCGCCGACCACCACCCCCAGGCCGATCCACCCCGCCGGCTCGGACGCGCGACGGCGGAGCAGGACGAGCAGCCCCGCGCACGGGAGCAGCATGGGCAGCCACCGCCGCACGAAGGTCACCGCAGCGGCTGCCGCCTCGGCGGAGGTGGCGACGCTCCGCGTGCCGTAGACCTGCTTCGCCGAGTCGCCCGGCCAGGCCAGCAGGTCGAGGCGCAGGCCGTAGGAGCCGGGGTAGATGAAGGCGAGCGCCAGCCCGATGACGACGAGGAGGCCGACGAGCGTGCCGCCGTAGAGCAGTGCCGTGCGCCCACGACCCTCTCGACGGCTGCCCGCGACGAGGGCTGCCACACCCGCCAGGCCGACCCCGCACAGCACGACGGGGACCTGGGCCGACTTGGCGCCGGCGGCGCCGACCGCGAAGAGCGGCAGCAGCCAGAGCGGGACGGCCCGGTCGAGGGGGCTGCGGCGCAGCAGGGCCACGAGCGCACCGGTCAGGGCGAGTCCCAGGACCCATCCCAGGGTCGCGGTGGGACTCAGCTGCCAGTAGTTGCCGAGGATCGACAGCGGTCCCTGTGCCCACGGGTCGACCGAGAAGGGTCGGACCACCCCGACCGCGAGCGCCGCCCCCAGGCCGCCCGTCCAGTGACCCGTGACCTGGGTGCCGACGGACGCCGCGAGCAGCACGAGCAGGACCACGAGGGTCGCCGGGAGCAGGCGGGAGACGACGTCGAGGTCGTGCAGTCCCGAGCCGCCGAGCTGGGCGGCCAGGGCGTGGAAGAACCAGTGGTAGCCGAGCGGCTCGCCGTCGACCATGGGATAGCCGGGGTCCAGGCTGCGGCGCGCCTCCCCGGTGAGGGCGGTCTGGTAGAGCAGGTCCTGGTGGAAGAGCTGGAAGCGGGCCGTCGGCTCCGGCGCGTTGACCGCGAGCCCGGAGACCCACATCCAGCGCACCGCCAGGAGCGCTGAGACCGCCAGACCCGCCCAGGCCCCCAGCGGCCACCGGCCGCCGTCCACCGACGACCCGACGAGGCGGCGCCGCGTTGCAGGCACGCCGAGGAGCACGAGCGCCAGCGCCGGCCCGACGACGAGCGTGGGCAGACTGACACCGAGCAGGTGCCCGAGCAGCCAGGTCAGCAGCGCGACGACGATGCCGGCCGCACCCGCCCAGCCCAGGTCGGTGGCGTTGGTCCCGGCGCCGTGCACGCAGCGCACCAGCGCCCACCCCGGCAGCAGCACGCCGAGCCCGACGACGGCCAGCCACCAGCCGACGACGCCGGTGTCGCTGCCCGTCGTGGTCCAGGCAAGGGCGAGGCCACCCGCCGCCAGCACGAGCAGGCCGATGGCGCCCACCGGACCCAGCACGCCGCCGATCCCCCGCCGCGCGGCCGTCCCCTGGGTCACCTGCATGCCGTCAAGGGTGCCACGCCAGTCTTGGGATCAGCCGATACCGCACACTCCCTGCGCGCCGAGCGACGGCGCTGCGGAACGGCCGCGACGTGCCCGGGCACACGGCATACGCCATCGGGGAACGACGAAGGCCCCCGAGCACTGCTCGGGGGCCTTCGTGCAGCCAGTGCAGGCGGCGATCAGCGCGACTGGAGCCAAGCGGTGATGCTCGGCGCCAGCCGAAGCATCAGCGCTTGGAGTACTGGGGAGCCTTGCGGGCCTTCTTGAGACCGGCCTTCTTGCGCTCCGGGACGCGGGGGTCACGGGTGAGGAAGCCGGCCTTCTTGAGTGCGGGACGGTTCAGCTCCTCGTCCACGCCGTTGAGCGAGCGGGCGACGCCGAGGCGCACCGCGCCGGCCTGGCCGGAGGGGCCACCGCCGTGCACGCGGACGAGCACGTCGTAGGAGCCGTCGAGCTCGAGGAGCGTCAGGGGCTCCTTGACGATCTGCTGGTGGACCTTGTTGGGGAAGTAGGCGTCGAGCGTGCGGCCGTTGATCTTCCACTCGCCGGTGCCCGGGACGATCCGGACGCGGGCGATGGCCTGCTTGCGACGACCGGTCGCAGCGCCGGGGGTCGAGACCTGGCGCGCGCGCTTCGGCTCGCCGAGGGCGGAGTCGGCCGAGGACTCGCTGGTGTACTCGGTCAGCTCGGGCTCGTCGGTGTCGAGGACGTCCTCGTTCACGATGTCAGTCACGTGTCTTGTCGCTTTCTACGCAGCAGCCGGGGGCTTACTGCGCAACCTGGGTGATCTCGAAGGGGACGGGCTGCTGGGCCGAGTGCGGGTGCTCGGCACCGCGGTAGACCTTGAGCTTGGAGAGCTGCTGGCGGGCCAGCGAGTTCTTCGGCAGCATGCCGCGGATGGCCTTCTCGACGGCCTTCTCGGGGCTCTTGGCGAGCAGCTCGGTGTAGGAGGTCGAGCGCAGACCGCCCGGGAAGCCCGAGTGGCGGTAGGCCTTCTTCTGCTCGAGCTTGGCGCCGGTCAGGGCCACCTTGTCGGCGTTGATGATGATGACGAAGTCACCGGTGTCGACGTGCGGTGCGAACTGCGGCTTGTGCTTGCCCCGGAGCAGGACAGCGGCCTGGCTCGCGAGACGGCCGAGCACGACGTCGGTCGCGTCGATGACGTGCCACGTGCGAGTGACCTCGCCGGGCTTCGGGGTGTACGTGCGCAATGGAGTCTGCCTTCGCTTCGGTGAAGATGGTGGAGCCGTGAATGCCGCTGGGCTCGGTCCGCGTCGCCCGTCCTCGACGGAGGAGGGTTCGCCTGACGGCCCGGTGCACAACCTCATCAATGTTACGGGGTCGACGCCCGGCGCCCAAATCCCGGGAGCCAGCGTCCGAAAGGGGCTCTGACCTGCACAGACGTCGCTTCGCTGCTCGCATGCACAATCCTTGTGCACATGAACTGTGCAAAGGTATTGTGCACAGTGTGGCCGCATCGGACTCGCCCTCGCCCGCTTCCCCCACCCCGTCCTCGGGCGCCTCCTCGCCGTCCATGGGCGACGACCCGACCGACCACGAGGACGTCTGGCTCACGCCCGAGAGCCTGCGTGTGCTGGCCCACCCGCTGCGCTCGCGGCTGCTCGGGGCCCTGCGCCGCGGCGGCCCGGCGACGGCCACCGACCTCGCGGCCGCGCTCGGCACCAACTCCGGCGCGACCAGCTACCACCTGCGCAAGCTCGAGTCGGTCGGCCTCGTCCACGACACCGAGGAGGGCGAGGGCAAGCGCCGGCTCTGGCGCGCCAGCTCCGAGTACCACTCCTGGCACCCCAGCGACTTCGAGGGCGACGAGGACTCCGAGACCGCACTCAACTGGCTGACCCGCGACTACGCGCGCCACTTCAGCGAGCAGTACGACAAGTGGCTCGACGTGTCCACGACGTGGCCCACCGCGTGGCAGGACGCGTGCGGCTCGAGCGACGCCTCGGTGCTCGTCACCGCCGAGTCGCTCGAGGCGATGCGCGAGGAGATGTGGGACCTCATCGAGCGCTACCGCCGGGTCGGGCAGGGCAACCCGCAAGCGCGCCGGATCGCGGTCTACGCCTTCGCCTACCCCCTCGACCTCGACCGGCCGCCGGCCGCCGGCTCGCGCGAGTCGTCCCGATGAGCAGCCCGAGGTCGTATGCCGTCCTGTCCGCCCCCGCCGCCCGTCGCGTCTTCCTCACCCTGACCTTCACCCGCTGGTTCCCCGTCGGGCTCGTCGTCGGCCTGCTCACCCTGTGGCAGCTCGAGCGCGGCCTCTCCGTCGCCCAGGCGATGACGATCTCGTCCGCCGCCGGTCTGACGATCTTCGTCCTCGAGCTGCCGACGAGCGGTTTCGCCGACGCCTTCGGGCGGCGGCCGGTCTTCGTCGTCTCGGCGGTGGTCAACGTCGTCGCGAGCGGCATCCTGCTCGTCGCCCACTCGTTCTGGGCGTTCCTGGCGGCAGCGGTGCTGATGGGCGTGTTCCGGGCCCTGGACTCCGGACCGCTCGAGGCGTGGTTCGTCGACACCGTCCACGCCACGGCGCCGGGGTCCGACGTCGAAGGCTCGCTGGCCGCGCAGGGCACGGTGCTCGGGGTCGGCATCGCCACCGGGGCGCTGGTCTCCGGCGGCCTCGTGTGGTGGCACCCCTTCGCCGGCGCCTCCGCGCTCGTGCTGCCGGTCGCGGTGTTCGTCTCCCTCAACGTCGTGCACCTGCTCGCCGTGCTCGTGCTGCTGCGCGAGCCGCCGTCGGCGGAGCACCTCGACACCTCGGGCGCCCGGCGCGCCCTGGCCTCGGCCAAGGAGTCCCCGGCCGTCGTCCGTGAGGGCCTCGGCCTGCTCCGCGACAACCGCGTGCTGCGCGGCATCGTCACCGTCGAGCTCTTCTGGTCGGTCGCGATGATCGTCTTCGAGACGTTCCAGCCCATCCGGCTGGCCGAGCTCGTCGGCGGCGAGGAGCGCGCCGGCGCCGTCATGGGTCCGGTCGCCGCCGCCGGCTGGGCGGTCTTCGCCGTCGGGGCCGCCCTCGGCGGGTGGTGCAGCCGGCGCATCGGCGTCGCCCGGACCGCGATCCTCGCGCGCGTCCTCAACGGACTCGGCGCCGTCGTCATGGGACTCGTGGCGGGACCGGCTGCGCTCGTGGCGGCCTACGGCGTCACCTACCTGCTCCACGGCTCGGCCGGGCCGATGCACTCGGCCCTGCTGCACCGCGAGGCCCGGGCCCGCAACCGGACCACGGTGCTGTCGATGAACTCCATGGTGGCCTCGGTCGCCTTCGGCGTCGCCGCTCCCCTGCTCGGCCTGCTCGCCGAGCGCACCTCGACGCAGGTGGCCATGGTCGCGGCCGGCACGTTCAGCATCGGTGGCGCATGGTTCTACCGGCACGCCCTCCGCTGCGAGAGACACCCGGCCTCGTCCCCGTCGACCGGGCGCCCCGTCCCCGTCGAGTGAGCGCCCACTCGAGTGGCCGCGTCCACCCCACCCACCCCACTGGGGCGAAGGGCTCACGCAAGTGGCCGCCCCACCCGGCCTACACCCGGGGTCCGCGGTGCCGAGCGCTCGCTCGAACGGGCGGTCAGCCGGCGGGAGTCGTGATCTCGTCGAGGGCGGCGAGGTCGGAGATGCTCGGGTGCCAGAGGCCGGCCTGCACGTTGTCGCGCACCTGCTCGGGCGTCGTGGCCCCTGCGATGACCGAGGCCACCGCCGGCTGGGCCGCGAGGCCGCCGATCGCGACGTCGATGAGCCGCAGACCGCGCTCCGCGGCATACCCCTCGAGGCGCTCGATGGCGTCCCAGTCCGCCGCGTCGAGGCGGTCGGACATGGAGGCGAGACGGGTGCCTTGGGGCGCCTCCTCGCCGCGACGGTACTTGCCGGTGAGCAGTCCCGAAGCGAGCGGGAAGAAGGGCAGCAGCCCGACCCCGACGTGCTCGCAGGCCGGCACGAGCTCGTCCTCGACGTCACGCTCGAGCAGGGAGTACTCGTTCTGCGCCGAGACGAACCGCTCCGTGCCGGCGCCCCGGGCGGTCCAGTCGGCGTCGACGACCTGCCAGCCGGTGAGGTTGCTGCTGCCGATGTAGCGCACCTTCCCCTCGCGCACGAGCTCGTCGAGCGCGGCCAGGGTCTCGCCGATCGGCGTGTGCGGGTCGGGACGGTGCAGCTGGTAGAGGTCGATCCAGTCGGTGCCGAGACGCCGCAGGCTCGCCTCGACCGCCGTGCGAACGTAGCGGCGTGAACCTCTGACACCCCAGTCGGGGCCGTTGGCGCCCTGCATGTCCATGCCGAACTTCGTTGCCACCACGACGTGCTCGCGCCGCTTGCCGAGCGCAGAGCCCAGCAGCTCTTCGCTCGCACCGAGGCCGTAGATGTCTGCCGTGTCGAAGAGCGTCACGCCGGCGTCGATCGCGGCGTTGACGACGGCGGTCGTGCCCTCCTGGTCGAGGCGCCGCCCGAAGTTGTTGCAGCCCAGGCCGACCGTCGAGACGGTCAGGCCGCTGTCGCCGAGCTGCCGGTAGGTCATGTCGTCCGTCGCACGTGTGGTCACCCGAACAACGTATGCCGCAGGGCGGGCTCGCGACAGGCCGGGCCGTCAGGTGCTGGTCCGGAACGGACGTGTCAGCAGTCGGGGCCGCAGCCCTGGGGCGTGGTGGCCCGGCGGGCCAGGGCGAAGCCGGCGAGCACGAGGGCCAGGGAGGCCGTGCCGCCGTCGCGGGCCGAGCTCAGCGCGACACCGACGCTCGCGACGGTGGCGACCGCGTCGACCGTCGCACACGACCCGCCGAGGCGTGAGAGGGCACTCTCGCCCTGCTGCGGCACGAAGGTCGCAGCGGCTCCGGCGGCTGCCACGAGGGAGGCGAGCACGAGCGTGGACCACAGCGGCGCGGTGGCGAAGTCCCATCCCTGGGTCCAGGTGGCGAGCAGCACCAGCCCGGCGAGGAGGACGACGAACGTCGCCCACCGGCGGAGGGGCCGGCGGCGCGCTCCGACCGCCGGGACGGGTCCCACCGTTTGGGTCATACCCCTAAGGGTATAGCAGACGCCCCCGCCGCCCGAGATCCGGGCGCCGGGGGCGTCTGTGGTGGAGCGGCGTGTCAGTTCGGCTGGACGAAGACCGCGACGGTGCGGCCGGGCACCGAGAACGATCCGCTGCCGGCGTCGTAGGTCGCCTTCTTGACGACGCTGTCGGCGCCGTTCGCCTGGACCGGGCTGAGGGTGACCGGACCGGTCAGGCCCGGCACCTTCTGCGCCACGGCCGAGGGCGTCGCGTTGAAGACCACGACCGCACCGCGCAGAGCCGGGTCGACATCGGCCCCCACGGTGTCGTCGATCCGCATGACGATGACACCCTGCTTGGCGTCGGGCGTCCCGGAGACCGGGAACGACACCTTCGCGTCGATGGCCGCAGCGTTGCCGAGACGGAACAGCTTGGTGCTGAAGCGAAGTCGCAGCAGGTCCTGCGACATCGCCTCCGCCGTCCGCACGTCGGCGGCAGTCGGCTTGAGCGCAGCGTTCGCGAGCAGCGGCTTCATGTAGGGCCACTTCGCCGAGTTCTGCGCCTCGGGCGGCAGGCCGTGGCCGAAGCCGTTGTCGGCACCCGTCCAGTCGAGTCGGTTGAACCAGTCGCCGCTGTCGTAGGAGTCGCGGTTGAGCGACTTGCTGCGGAGCAGGTCGGCGCCCGCGTGCCAGAACGACGGCGTCTGCGCGAGAGCGGTCGTCGCCAGCGACAGGGTGTTCATGCGCACCCGGTCCTGCATCGAGGTGGCGACCGGCAGCTTGTAGGTCAGCGAGTCGAAGAGCGTCTCGTTGTCGTGCGCGTCGACGTAGCTGACGACCTCGTCGGGCTGGTCGGCATAGCCGGCCGGTGAGCCGTTGTAGTCGACCTGCGTGCCGTTGACGACGGTGCCGGACTTCTGGCTGCGGAACGTGAACGACTTGAGGTTGCCGGCCAGCCCGAGCTGGACGAGGTCCGTGTCGTTGCCGAGCCGGGTCGCGGCGTCGGCGTTGACCGCGGCCCCGTTGGGATCGGTGGCCTCGCCGGAGCCGAACCCCTGGCGCCGCGGGTCCTCGTCGAACGGACCGCCACCACGCACGGCGTCACGCAGCCGGTCGGAGAAGGTCCCGATGCCCGTGCCGCCCAGCTGACCCTGCGTCGCCTGGACGAAGAGCTTGTTGTTCGCCACCTCGCCGAAGTTCCAGCCCTCGCCGTAGAGGTACATCGACCTGCCGTCGACGCCGTCCTTCTGCAGCGTCAGCGCGTCGAGCGCCGAACGGACCGCGAGCATGTTGGCCCGGCTGGCGTGCCCCATGAGGTCGAAGCGGAAGCCGTCGACGTGGTAGTTGCGCGCCCACGACACGACCGAGTCGACCATGAGCTTCTCGCCCATGGCGTGCTCGGTGGCGACGTTCTGGCAGCACGTCGACGTCTCGACCGCGCCGCTCGCGTTGAGGCGGTGGTAGTAGCCGGGCACGATCTTGTCGAGCACCGACTTGTCGTCCTGTCCCGAGGCCGCCGTGTGGTTGAAGACCTGGTCGAGCACGACCCGCAGGCCGTCCTGGTGCAGGGCCCCCACCATCGTGCGGAACTCGGCGACGCGGGAACCACCGTCAGCAGCCTTGGCGCTCGAGGCGTAGGACCCGTCCGGAGCGCTCCAGTGGTACGGGTCGTAGCCCCAGTTGAAGGCATCCTTGGCCGCGACGGCACCGACGCACTTCTGCTGCTCCTCGCTGTCCGGCGCGTAGGAGGCCAGGTCGCACTTCGGCGTCTCCTGCTTGGCCGGGTCCTCCTCGATCGAGGCGATGTCGAAGCTCGGCAGGAGGTGCACCGTGTTGAGGCCGGCCTTGGCCAGCGCCTTGAGGTGCGCCCGGCCGTCGCCGTCCGCGGCGAAGGCGAGGTAGCTGCCGCGCTGGGCGGCGGGCACCTTGGCGTCGGACATCGAGTAGTCGCGGATGTGCAGCTCGTAGATCGTGGAGTCGACGTCCTGCGCCAGCTTCGGCGACGGCGTGGTGCGCCACGTCGACGGCATGAAGGCCGGGTCGCGCAGGTCGACCGCCACCGAGCGGGTCGAGTTGAGCGTCAGGGCCACCGAGCTGGGGTCGGTCACGACGTTGGTCTCGACCTTGCCGGTCGTCGGGGCCCAGACCTTGACCTCGTAGAGGTAGCGGGCGCCCTTGGCCGATGCCGCGAGCGAGGTGGTCCACGCCCCGGCACCGTCCCTGGCCATGGCGGTCCTCCGGGCCGTGGCGACCGGCTGGTCGGCGCTGCCCGCGGGCCAGGTCAGGAGGGTGACCTGCTGGGCCGTCGGCGCCCACAGTGAGAAGCCCACCCGGCCCGATCCCGAGAAGCTCACGCCGTAGGAGCGGGTGCGGGCGGACGCGGCATACAGAGCGTCGAGCGCGATGGCCGTCTGGGCACCCGTGGCGTCGAGGAGCGACCCGTTCGAGTCGTACATCGCGACGGCCACCTGACCCTTGAGGATCTGCGGCATCTGCCGTGCCGTGGCCTTGTCGGTGCGCAGGGCGACGTAGCCCTTGAGCTCCGGGTGGGCGGCGACGAGCGAGGCGGGCAGGCCCGCCGGGTCACGCGTCAGCGTCGCGACCGAACCACCGGTCACCGCCTCGGCGTCGACGGCGAGCCCACCGTCGGCCGACCAGTGCAGGCGCCAGCCCAGCGTCGCCGGGTCGGTGCCGGCAGGCAGGGCGGAGGCAGGCCACGCGACGAGGTCGGGACCGACGACGTAGGCCTTGGACTTCGTCAGGTCGGGAGCAGCCCCGGCCTTGGACGTCTTGACCGAGACCTCGTGCGTCGAGGCCTTGTAGCTGATGGTCGTCAGCACGCCGTCGGACGGGACCGAGAAGGCCACGTTGCTCGACGGGTAGGACTCGTTCCAGCTCAGACCGACCGCGACCTTGAACTCGTAGCTGCCGGCAGGGATCTGGTCGGTGGTGAAGGTGTAGGTGCCGTCACCGTCGGGGTCCTGGAGCCAGGAGCGCATGCAGTCGGGGGCCCAGTCGCCGGGGCAGCCGAGCTTGCTCTGGAAGCTGCCCGGTGCCGTGATGATCGGCCCCTGCGCGTCGCTCGTCACCCAGTGGGTGCGGTGGTCGTAGTAGAACGTGACGGGCTTGCCGGCCGGGGCGGTGTAGGCGATGTTGCCCGCGCCCTTGCCGCCGCCGACGCCGTAGTTCTCGTCCCACGACTTGTTGATGGCGGCCTTGTACTCGTAGTCGCCCGCGGGGATCGAGGAGTAGGTGCCCTTCCAGATCTCGTCCTTGGGGTCGAGGGCGAGCTGCGCCTGGGCGCAGTCCGGCTGCCAGTCGCCGGGGCAGCCCATCTCGGAGTTGTGGTTTCCGGGGACGCTGACGTTGGCGGGCTGGGTCACCGGGCCGACACCGCCGGTGCCGCCGCCACCCGCGGTCGTCGGCTCTCCGACGATGCCGTAGGTGGACGTCGCGGACACGTGGCCGGCGATGTCGCGGGCCACCATGCGGTACTCGACGAGGGTGCCCTTGGCGAGGCCGGACACGTCGTGGAAGACGCGGTACGGGGCGTTGTCGTCGGTGCCGATCGGGGTCCAGGTGGACGTGCCGACCGGGCGCTGGAGGAAGCTCACCTCGGCGAACGAACTGCCCGGCAGGGCCGCGCCGATCTCCGCGCGGCCACCCACGACGCCGCCCGCACTCGGGGACGTCGGGAAGATCGCGGGAGCCGACTTCGGCTGTGCCATCGTGGAGTTCGCGCGGTAGACCGCGACGGACAGGGGCGGGACCGTGACGGTGACCCGGCCGTCGGCAGCCGCCCGGAGGTCGGACGTCGCACCGAGCAGCGGGACGAACTTCGAGCCCGCCGAGTAGGTGGAGAACGTCGCGCTCTTGGCCGTCGTGGCGTTGTTGGCCACGACGACGTACTCACGCTTGGCCGCCTTGTCGATGCGGCTGATGGCGTAGATGCCGGCCGCGTCGGAGGCGTAGCGGTGCACCTGGGCGCCGTCGGCGAGGGCCGGGTTGGCGGCGCGCAGCGCGGAGAGCTGCTTGATGGCGCGGTAGAGCGGCGCCGACGTGTCGTAGTGCGCGGAGGTGCCGGCGAGCTCCTTGCTGCCGACGATGACGTCGTCCTTGTAGATCGGCGTCTGCGTGGCGAACATGTCCTGGCGGGCGCGCTTGTCGCCGAAGTCGCTCGTGGGCCCCGTGAAGCCCTGCTCGTCGCCGTAGTAGACGACCGGCTGGCCGCGGGTCAGGAACATCAGCGACGTGGCGAGCCGGTCGCGGGCGAGGAGGTCGTCGCCCGTGGCGCCACCGGCCAGGAGCATCGCCCCGACGCGACCCATGTCGTGGTTGCCGAGGAAGGTCGGCAGCTCGTAGGCGTTGGAGTCGGTGTCGGTGTAGTAGTCGTCCCCGGCGAAGAGGTCACGGATGCCGGTCGTCGCCTTGCCCTGCGCGAAGCCGAGGGCGGCGCCCTGGAAACCGAAGTCGAGCGTGGCCGGGAGCTTGCCCTGCGTCGTGAACTGGCTCGTGTAGCTCGGGTTGCCGTCGTAGACCTCGCCGAACATGAAGAAGTTCTTCTTGCCGGTCGCGGCTGCGTGGTCGAGGATCGCCGGCGAGAACGCCTGCCAGAACTGCATGTTGACGTGCTTGACGGTGTCGATGCGGAAGCCGTCGACCCCGAAGTCCACCCAGGACTTGTAGATGCCCTCCATGCCCGAGACGACCTTGGGGTTCTCGGTGAAGAGGTCGTCGAGACCGGAGAAGTCGCCGTACGTCGCCGACTCACCGGCATACGTCGAGTCACCGCGGTTGTGGTAGAGCGTCGTGTCGTTGAGCCACGCCGGGACCTTGACGTCCTTGTCGGCGTCGGCGACCTTCGGCACGTAGGGGAACGAGGTGGCCGCGGACATCGCCGGGAAGCAGTCGGGCACCGTCGCTGCGCCCGTGCAGGCCGGCTTGCCGGCGACGGCGGCGTCGTCGAAGGCCTTGCCCGAGGCGTCCTTGTAGGGGCTGGTGGCCTTGCTGACGTAGGAGTACTTGTCGCCCTCGTAGGAGATGACGTCGGCGGTGTGGTTGGTGATGATGTCGAAGTAGACCTTCATCCCCTTGGCGTGCGCGGCCGCGATGAGGGTCTTCATGTCGGCGTTCGTGCCCAGGTGCGGGTCGATCTGCGTGAAGTCGGTGATCCAGTAGCCGTGGTAGCCGGCGCTCGCGTCGGACCCGCTCCCCTGCACCGCCCGGTTCTTGAACGACGGTGTGAGCCAGATGGCGGTCGTGCCGAGGCCCTTGATGTAGTCGAGCTTGCCGGTCAGGCCCTTGAGGTCCCCGCCGTGGTAGAACCCCTCGTTGGTCGGGTCGAAGCCGGTCGAGAGCGGGCCGCCGGTGAGGCCGCCCCTGTCGTTGGCCGTGTCGCCGTTGGCGAAGCGGTCGGCCATGACGAAGTAGAAGCGCTCCTTCGTCGCGAGGCGACGCAGCGACGGGGTCGCGAGGGCGCTGTCGGCCTTGGTGGCGGCACCCGGGAGATCGGTCGGGGCGACCCCGACGGCGTGCGTCGTGTCGTCGTAGGTGAAGTGCAGGGTCGCCGGACCGGCCAGCACGAGGGGGATGTTCGCACTCCCCTGGCCGTAGCTCTCGGTCCACGAGTGGTTGATGGCGACCTTGAGCTCGTAGCTGCCGGCGGGCAGCCGGAAGTCGGCGGCATACGTCGTCGTGCCGGGCTGGAGCGTGAGGTCGGTCTTGGTGCAGTCGACCTGCCAGTCGGCGCTGCAGCCGAGCTCGTCCTGCAGGGATCCGACGAGGGTCGCCGTGCGCGGGGCGTCGGCCGCCCGCGCGGTCGGGGCGGCCGCCAACGGGACGGCGAGTCCCGCCATGACCAGGGCTGAGACAGCGGCGACGGACAGGGCCGGGCGACGGCGCATGCGCACTCCTTTGTGGGCTCGGTCGCTCACGCCCGTGTCTGGACGCTCGACCACCGGGGGAGAACCTAGCGCCCATCTCGGACACCACGCCAGACCTGATCTGCAAAATCTTGCATTCGTGTTCAGGATGTTGCGAATTCTTGCTCAGCGCGTCAAGCCACCGGGAGACGACGTCAGGGCTCGAACCGCGGTCCCGAAGTCGGTGACCCGCGTCAGCACCACCGGCCCCGCCGGGACGACGATCCCGTCGGCCCACCCCGGGCCGCCGATGACGACCTCGAGGTCCCAGTCCACGACGGCGAGGTCACGCCACAGGGGCTCGACCCCGGGGCGCGCGATCGAGGCCCAGAGGAAGACCGCCCTCGGCCGCGACTCGCGCAGTGCCGCGACGAGCGCCTCGGAGGGGACGCGCGGGCCGAGGAAGAGGCTTGCGACGCCGTGGCGCGCGAGCTCGGCCTCGAGCGCCAGCAGCGGAAGGTGGTGCTGCTCGTCGTCGGCGCCGGCCAGCACCACCGGCCGGCCCGCGACCCGGAGCCGGTTGGCCCGCACCACGGCCCGGAGCTCGGACTGGAGCAGCTCGCTCGTGAGGTGCTCCGCCTGCACCCCCAGCCGGCCCTCCCTCCAGAGGTCCCCGACCCGGCGCAGTGCCGGCGCGAAGACCTCGACCCACGCGGCTCCGACCTCACGTCGGCGCATGACCTGCCGGTAGAGCAGGGACATCGTGCGGGCGTCCAGGGCCCTGGCCGCGGCGACGATCGACTCGACGATGTCGGCGGCATCGGCCTGCGCCACGTCCGACTCCGGGACCCCGTCGCGGTCGATCTCGTCGTCGACGACCGCCGCTGCCCCCGGGGCCGTCGCACCGACGGTCACGCCACCGGCACCGAGACGTTCCGCGATGGAACGGGCATCCATGGCCAGGACGGAGTCGGCGGCGCTCTGGGCCGGCACTCCCTGCGCCGTCAGCCGCGCCATCAGCTGGACCCGGCGCATGTCGAGCTCGGTGTAGCGACGGTGGTTGCCACTCGTGCGCAGGCTCGGACCCACGCCGTGCCGGCGGTCCCACGACCGGAGCGTCGGAGCGGCGATCCCGAGGCGATCGGACACGACGCCGACGGGCCAGCCGAGCTCGGGCACGGGGTCCCCCAACTCGGGGTCGTCGGGCTCCTGCCGGCCGGCGCCGCTCGCGGCCGCCGGATGCGCGTTCATCAGGGTCATCACCGTCCAGGTAGGTCGCCCTGCTCGGGGCGGGGCGGTCCGAGATTCCCGTCATGGACCGCCCCCGCACCGATCGGGCTCCCCGAAGCATAAACCTATGCAAGGGTCTTGTGCAATGCATAAGTTCTGCGTAAGTTCTGCATCAGATCACCTCGACCTGCATCAGCTGGTCGCCCCGGATCACCTCCCCGCCGAGGCCACGCCCGACGCGACGCACGAAGCCGCGACCACGGCGAGGCCGGAGCCACGCTCGACCTGCTCGCCCCTGCTCGACCCGAGACCACGGAGGAAGCCATGACCGTCACCCGCCTGCCGCGCCCCACCTACTCCTCCTACGAGTGGCAGGAGCAGGGCCGCTGCCGCACCAAGGCCGTCGAGCAGTTCTTCACCGACGACCAGGAGATCGACCAGCGCGAGCGCCGCGAGAAGACCGAGGCCGCCCGCATGGTCTGCGGCAGCTGCCCGGTGCGGGCCCAGTGCCTCGACCACGCCCTCCGGGTGCCCGAGACGTTCGGCATCTGGGGCGGCACGACCCCGACCGAGCGCGCCCAGATGCTCTGGGACGTCGCCGGCTGACCGGAACGTCCCGAGGGGCCCGGGTCAGCGCATCGCGAGAGCGATGACCTGGGCCGCGGGCAGGGCGGCCAGCGCCGCCCCGTCGAGGAGCAGCTTGGCCCCCCGCAGTCCGGCGCCGACGACGACGAGCCCGGCCGCGACGACGGCCTCGTCCACGAGGACGGGCCACTCCCCCGGCAGGCCCACGGGCGTGATCCCGCCCTGCTGCATCCCGGTCAGCTCCTGCGCCTTGGCCTGGTCGGCGAACGAGATCTTGCGCACCCCCAGGTGCTTGCGCACGACACGGTTGATGTCGGCGCGATCGGTGGCGAGCACCATGACGGCGGCCAGCGTCGTCTCCTCACCACGCCGGGCCTCGACGACCACGCAGTTGGCCGAGGCCTCGGGCGCCACGTCGTAGGCCTCGCAGAAGGCGGCGGTGTCGGCGAGCGCCGCGTCGATGGGCGCGACGCGGGCGCCGGGCACGTGCTCGAGCGCCGCCGCCACGGGCGGGGCGAGCAGGTCGGGGCGCTCGGAGGCAGCCACCCACGTCAGGTTTCCTTCGGCACTGGGCATGCCCCGAGCGTATGCCGCGTGGCCCGCCACCCAGCACGCCGGCACGACGCCGCCGAGCCCGCCTCACGGCATACGGACTCGGCGGCGTCGGCACGGGCAACGCCCTGGGCAACCCCTCAGGGCGTCACGGGCGCCACGTGTCGTCGAGCGTCAGCGTGCCCGACGCCGGCACGGTGGCGGTCCGGTTGGCCCCGGACTCCCAGGTCACGGTGCCTGCGGAGTCCTTGCGGAGGTACTTGTACTGCACGACGGTGCCCGCCGGCAGGGCTACGGTCCGGCGCCACACGGGGTAGGTGGCCGGGTCCATCTTGAGCGCCGAGGCCGGTGCCCACGAGCCGAGGGCCGCGTTGTCCCCGACGACGTAGATGTCCTGCCCGACCGAGGTCGTGGCGTTGACGCCGAAGCTCACCGAGGGCGTCGCCGGCACGGCGCCGCTCGTCGCGCCGACGTGCAGCGCGATGGTCTCGTTCGCCCCGACCGTCGCGGTGAAGGTCCCGGACGCGCTGACGGTGTAGGTCGCCGCCGAGCAGGTGCCCGAGCTGACGGTGCCGTGGGTGACGTCGCAGTAGGTGCCGGCGGGCAGCGACGTCTGGAAGGTTGCGGTGACGGGGCCGCTCTCGTGGTTGACCACGACGTAGCCCTTGGCGCCCCGACCGAAGGCGATGGCGTTGTTGCCGTTGCTCCACCAGTTGGTGACGGCCGTGCCGGCGACGGTGTTGCGGAAGCCGACCATGCCGGCGATCTGGCTCCACGCGTGCTGGCACTTCCAGCCGTCGGAGTAGCAGCTGTTCACCGCTCCCCCGAGCGGCGGCCCCGCGTCGGGGTCGGTCCACTCGTAGCCGGAGAAGACGTTGGGAGCGCCGTAGGGCCAGGCGAGCATGAAGACGTTGGCGAGCGTGTAGGTCGCCCCGGCCTTGTAGCTCAGGGTCGAGCCGTTGCGCTCGGTGTCCCAGTTGTCGACGAAGGTGCGCGCGTTGCCGCTCGGCAGGTAGCCCCATGAGGCGCCCCAGTTGCTGAGGTAGCTCAGCTTCTCGCTCGTGAAGACCCGCTTGAGGTCGTATGCCGCGCGGAACTCGTCGACGTCACCGGACCCCGTGTACTCGGTGGGCTGCACGGCCTCGCCGGCGCCGTAGATGACCTCCTGGACCCAGAAGGCGTTCGGGTTGGTCAGCTTGGCCTTGATCGCCGCGAGGTCGGTCGCGGCCACGTGCTTGGCCGCGTCGATGCGGAACCCGTCGACGCCGAGCCCGAGGAGGGTGTTGAGGTAGCCGGCGATGGCGCCACGCACGTAGTCGCTGCCCGTGTCGAGGTCGGCGAGCCCGACGAGCTCGCACGTCTGCACGTCGGTGCGGTCGGCGTAGTTGCTGATGTTCTGCCGGCAGGTGTGGAAGTCGCGGTCGGAGTAGACGCTCGGGTAGGAGTACTTCGTGTAGACACTCCCGGCCGTGCCGGTGCCGGAGCCGGCGCTCATGTGGTTGACGACGACGTCGGCGACGACCTTGACCCCGGCGTTGTGGCAAGCGGTCACCATCGAGCGGAACGACGTCGAGTCGCCGAGGCGGCCGCCGATCAGGTAGCTGACCGGCTGGTAGGAGGTCCACCACTGCGGGCCCTGGATGTGCTCGGCGGCCGGCGAGACCTCGACGAAGCCGTAGCCCTTGGGGCCGAGGACGTTGGTGCACTCGCGGGCGACGGCGTCGTAGCGCCACTCGAAGAGCGTCGCCGTGACGTCCTTGCTGCCCGGCGGCGTCGCGGCGGCCTGCGGCACGACGGCGCCGGGACCTGCCGGTCCGGCGACGGACCACCCGAGCGCGGCGACGGCGGCCACGGCCGCCGCGACGAGCCGGGCACGGTGCCGCCTCCGTCCGCGGGGCCCGGCGGCAGGGCCGGCCGGGGTGGGCTTCTTGGCGGGCGGGGCGGGTGGCGTCGGCGGGGCGGACGATCGGGACAGGCGCATGCGGCATCTCCTCGTTGAGACGGTGCGGAAGGGCGCGACGGCATGGCCGTCACCTCATGGAAGTTCCTGCGATCGACTGCAAGAACTTGCGGCAGTCAACCGCCGGCCGCCACCACCCGCAACCTGAAACGAGTCCGGTCAGCGGGCGAGCTGCGCGACCACCGTCGCGGCCGGCACCGGTCGCGCCGCCCGCCACCCGGTGCCGGCCCAGAGGGCGAGCAGGTCGGGGCGCTCCGCTGCCGCCGACGCCCTCCGCAGCGGGACCGTCAGGTGGTGGACCTCGGGGTAGGCCGCCGGGGCGTCCCCCTGGTGCCGCAGCAGGAAGTCGGTCTCCAGCCCGCGCGCCAGGCGGCCGGAGTAGGCCCGCGTCACCGCGGTGCGCTCGAAGGCAGGGTCTGCGAGCGCCCGGCGGTAGGCCAGGCCCGTCCCGGCCTCGGGCGTCAGCAGCAGCGCGGTGCCGACCTGGACGGCGTCGGCCCCGGCCGTGCGCACCTGCGCCGCCCGCTCGGCCGTGCAGATGCCGCCGGCCGCCACGACGGGCACGTCCGTCTGCGCGCGCACGGCCGCGACGAGGTCGACGAGGTCCGCACCGGAGGGCTCCTTGACGGGGTCGAGCGTGCCGCGGTGGCCGCCACCGTCGGCGCCCTGGACGCACAGCGCGTCGACCCCTGCGCGAAGCGCTGCGGCAGCCTCGTCGGCGTCGGTGACCGTGGCCATGGTCTCGATGCCGGCACGCCGGAGCTCACCGAGCACCGCGCTGCTCGGCAACCCGAAGGTGAACGACACCAAGGGAACCCGCTCACGCACGACGAGGTCGAGCTTGCGCTCCCAGTCGTCGTCGTCGCCGGGTCGCGGCTCCCCCGGCTGCACGCCCAGCTCCTCACCGTCGCCGACGAGAGCCGCACGGTAGGCGGCGACCGCCTCGGCGCGGTCGGTGCCGCTCAGCTCACCCGGCCCCACGGCATACGCGTTCGCCTGGGCGGGCACGAAGAGGTTGACCCCGAAGGGACGCGACGTCGCGTCCCACACCTCGGCGATCGCCGCGGCGAGCTGGGGCGCCGTGAGGTAGCCACCCGCGAGCAGGCCGAGGCCACCCGCGTCACCGACGGCTGCGACGAGCTCGGGTGTCGTGGGCCCTCCGGCCATCGGCGCGCCGACGACACCGGTCTCGATCGATCGCAGCAGCGGCATGCCCCGACGCTACTCCGCAGCCACGACCGGGCACAGGGTGCCGGCCGCGCCTGCGAAGGAGTCACCGGGGACGGACGACGCGCCCCTCGTCCCACACCGGTTCGGTCGACTCGTAGACGCGTCCGTCGGCGCCGAAGACGAGAAAGCGGTCGAAGCCGCGCGCGAACCACCGGTCGTGGGTGACGGCGACGACGGTCCCCTCGAAGCGGTCGAGGCCCTCCTCGAGCGCCTCGGCCGACTGCAGGTCGAGGTTGTCGGTGGGCTCGTCGAGCAGCAGCATCGTGGCGCCCGAGAGCTCGAGCAGCAGGATCTGGAAGCGCGCCTGCTGACCGCCCGACAGCGACTCGAACTTCTGCTCCCCCGACCGGGCCAGCTCGTAGCGGTCGAGCGCGGCGGCGGCCTGCTCGCGGGGGCGGCCTTCGCGGTGCTCGTCACCACGGTGCAGGATCTCGAGCAGCGTGCGGCCCATGAGCGACGGGTGCTCGTGGGTCTGGGCGAACCATCCCGGGCGCACCCGCGAGCCGAGGCGCACGACGCCCGAGTGCTCGACGGGCACGGGACGCACGTCACCGACCGGCTGGTGCTCGCGCTCGGGGTCGGTGCCGCCGCACGCCAGCAGGCGCAGGAAGTGCGACTTGCCCGAGCCGTTGCTGCCGAGGATGGCGACGCGCTCGCCGTACCAGACCTCGAGGTCGAACGGCTTCATGAGCCCCGTCAGCTCGAGGCCGGTCGCGACGATGGCGCGCTTGGCCGTGCGGCCTCCGGTGAGGCGCATCTTGACCGACTGGGTCATCGGCGTCTCCTCGGGCGGGCCGGCCTGCTCGAACTTCGCCAGGCGGGTCTGCGCCGCCTGGTACCGCGAGGACATGCCGTCGTTGAACTTGGCCTTGACCTTGAGGGTCTGCACGAGCGTCTTGAGCTTGACGTGCTCCTCGTCCCAGCGACGGCGCAGCTCCTCGAGGCGGTCGTTGCGGTCGCTGCGGGCCTGGGCGTAGGTCGCGAAGCGCCCCGGGTGCACCCAGAGCGTGGCCCCGGCGCCGCCGGGCTCCAGGGTGGCGACGCGGGTGGCGACGCGGTCGAGCAGCTCGCGGTCGTGGCTGATGAAGAGCACCGTCTTGGGCGAGGCGACGAGGGCCTCCTCGAGCCACCGCTTGGTCGGCACGTCGAGGTAGTTGTCCGGCTCGTCGAGCAGCAGCACCTCCTCGGGGCCACGCAGCAGCGCCTCGAGCACGAGCCGCTTCTGCTCACCGCCCGACAGTGTCGTCACCTTGCGCCACTGCGCCTGCTCGTACGGGATGCCGAGGGCTGCGACGGTGCACTTGTCCCAGAGCGTCTCCTGCTCGTAGCCACCCGCCTCGCCCCACTCGACGAGCGCGTGCGCGTAGGCCATCTGGTCGTCCTCGGAGTCGCGCTCCATCATGAGCAGCTCGGTGCGGTCCACCTCCTCGGCGGCCGTGCGGATCCGGTCGGGGGCGACCGACACGAGCAGGTCGCGCACCGTCGTGTCGTCGCGCACCTTGCCGATGAACTGGCGCATGACGCCGAGCCCACCGGAGCGCGTGACCGCGCCCTCGTGGGCCGCGAGGTCGCCCGCGATGATCCGGGTCAGGGTCGTCTTGCCGGTGCCGTTGGGTCCGATGAGCGCCACCTTGGCGCCCTCGCCCACCCGCACCGAGACGTCGTTGAGCAGCGGCCTGCCGTCGGGCAGGCTGAAGGAGATGGAGTTGACGTCGACGTGGCCCACGGGATCAAGCCTGTCGTATGCCGTGTCGCCGCGTCACGCGGTTAAGTCCCCGCCGCACGCGTCAGCCCCACGACCACGAGTCGAGCACGGCGCGGTAGACGCCGAGGGCCTCGGGGTGCGAGGGGTCGTAGGTCAGCCGGATGGCATACACGTGCTCGGTGTAGGCCGCGACGTAGTAGACGTCGCGGACCTGCTCGGACTGGTCGACGACGATCCCCATGGCGTGGTAGCCGGCGATGTCACGCTCGGTCGCGGCGAGCGGGTGCAGGCCCTTGGCGGTGAAGCCGGCGCGCAGGCCGTCGACGACCTCCGAGAGAGAGTGCGAGCCGACGGCGATGGGTCGCTCGACGGCGATGAAGGCCCGGACCGCGTCGTCGTCGGGCTGCACGAGGACGTCGGGCCTCGGGCTGAGGTCACGCTCGGCCCGGCTCCAGCCGACGGGCTGGGCGAAGCTGTAGGCGAGGCCACGGACGCGGTCGCCGCTCATCGCCGCAGCGGCGGGGACCGGCAGTGGCTGGATGCGGTGCCCGGCGCTGTCGGTCGTCGGCGCGGCCGACGTCGGCAGGTGCACCACCCCGGTGTCGGTCGGCGCGGCCGGCGCGGGCGCGGCGTCGCCGGAGCAGCCGCTCAGGCCGGCGACCGCCACCAGTGCGAGCGCCGGGAGCAGGAGCGTCGACGGCTTGGGGCGCACCGTCATCGGGCTACGTCCACGCCCAGGTCGACAGCAGTGCGTCGAACTCGGTCATCGCGTGGGCGGCGTCGGCCTGCGACGAGCTCAGGGTGAGCAGGTAGACCCGCCCGGCGCGCTCGATGCCGTAGGAGCGTGCGAGCACCTTGACGCCCTGCTGCGCGAAGGCCGTCGTGAAGCCGACGGCCGTGGCCCCGGCGATGGTCTTGTCCGGTGCCGACGAGACGGTGCGGCCTGCGGCGGCGAGCTGCTGGCGCCCCTTGACGAGCTCGGCGTCGAGCACCGACTGGTCGCCGTCGGCGGCCGTGACGACGAGGTTGTTGGCGAAGTCGTCGACCTTCTTCGACGAGAGGAGCACGAGGTCGATGCCGGCCACGCTCTTCGCCTTGTCGGTGGCCTCGGCCCAGCCCTCGGGGGGCACGACGGTGAACCCGCCGGAGCGGCTCCGGACCTCGTCGCCCTGGGCCGTCGCCGTGCCGGAGGGGTCGGAGCCGGTGCCGGTCGATGCGGTCGCGGGGCCGGCAGAGCCTGACGGCGACGCGACGGTGGCGTCCTTGGAGCAGCCCGTCAGCACCAGGGCGCAGGTGAGGAGCCCGACCGAGAGCACGCGGTTCGGTCGGGCCATCATGCGCTCGATCCAACCACAGGGCGGGCCGGGCGGTCCGGTCGGGTCTCAGCCCCGAGACACGTCCGGATGCACCCCCGGACGACCGCCCCGGCCACCCATGAGCCACCCGTGGGCGTGCGTGGCCCCACGGCCCGGTCAGACGGGAGGGCGGCGGGCGCGGGTGACGACGGCCCGCTGGGCGAGCTCGGCGTCCGCGGGGTAGACGACCTCCTCGAGACTTAGCCCGTGCGGCGGCATGACGTGGATGCCGGCGGCGCGGTCGCCGCCGTCCTGCAGGGCCCGCGGCCAGTCCGGCGGGCGACGGCCCTCCCCCACGGGCACGACGGCCCCGACGAGCGAGCGCACCATCGAGTGGCAGAACGCGTCGGCCCGGACGGTGGCGGCCAGGACCCCGTCGGGCAGCCGGGACCACGAGAAGTCGAGCAGGGTGCGCACCGTCGTGGCACCCTCGCGCTGCTTGCAGAAGGCGGCGAAGTCGCGCAGGCCGAGCAGCGACCGGGCCGCCTCGTCCATCGCCTCGACGTCGAGCGGTCGGCGCCACCAGACGGTGTCGTGCCGGCGCAGCGGGTCGCGCACGGTCTCGGCATCGGAGATCCGGTAGAGGTAGCGCCGCTCCGTGGCGGAGAAGCGCGCGTCGAAACCCAGCGGTGCCGGCTGGGCGCGGTGCACGACGACGTCGTGGGGCAGGACCCCGCCCAGACGGCTGACGAGGGCGACCCCCGGGTCACGGTCGGAGCGCCCCGGCAGGGCGGCCCACCGGGCGGGGTCGAGGTCGACGTGCGCGACCTGGCCTCGCGCGTGCACGCCGGCGTCGGTGCGCCCGGCCACGGTGACCCGCACCGGGTCGGCGCTGCGCAGCACGGTCGTCAGTGCCGTCGTCAGCTCGCCCTGGACGGTGCGCAGGGACGGCTGGATGGCCCATCCCGAGAAGGCCGTCCCGTCGTAGGCGAGGTCGAGCCGGACCCTCAGCGACGGCGGGTCAGGAGCGCCCGGACCGCCCGGGCCACCCGGCTCGCTTCCGGCCTCCGGCGCCCCCGGGTGACCGGTCGCAGGGAGTGCGCCCGGCTCTGTCGGCTCACCCGAGCCCCTCGATGCGTCCACGGCGACCGAGCCTAACGGCGCGTGCGACGGGACAGAAAACGAGGTGGCCACCCCCGCGTGTGCGGGGATGGCCACCTCGGTCGTGCAGTGGGCTCAGGAACCGGAGCCGGCCTTCGTGAAGCCGGCGGCCTCGGCGTCCTCGGCCGACTTGAACCAGAACTCGGCGATCGTCTGGTCGTACCACTGGCCGTCGGGCTCGTGGTACTTGCCGGAGTCGGCGTTGCCCTTGACGGTGTAGCCGTCCTCGGGCGAGGAGCCGTCCTCGTTCGCGGCGACGGCGCCCTTGGGCAGCTCGGCAGCGGCCTCGGCGGCGTCGGCCTTCTCGGCGTCCTCGGCGGCCTTGGTCTCGGCGGCAGCCTGCTTCGCCTCGCTCTGCTTCGCAGCGCGCTTCGTGGCGGACTCGGCCTCCTTGACCGTCGCCTTCTTGGCCGACAGCGGCTCGCGGACGAGCTCGATGACGACCATGGGGGCGTTGTCACCCTTGCGGGCGCCGATCTTCGTGATGCGGGTGTAGCCACCCTCGCGAGCCGCCATGTCGGGGGCGATCTCGGCGAAGAGGCGGTGGACGACACCCTTGTCGCGCACGACCGTGAGGACGCGACGACGGGCGTGCAGGTCGCCACGCTTGGCGAACGTGATGAGACGCTCGGCGAGCGGGCGCAGGCGCTTGGCCTTGGCCTCGGTCGTCGTGATCTTGTCGTGCTCGAAGAGCGACGTCGCGAGGTTGGCCAGGATCAGCCGCTCGTGGGCGGGGCCGCCACCGACGCGGGGACCCTTGGTGGGGGTGGGCATTTCGTTTCTCCTAGAAGTCCGACCAGGCCGTTCTCGAGCAGTGCGCCGAGGGCTCGGTCAAGAAGCGGTTGGTCAGAGACGCTCGTCCTCGACGAACGACTGGTCGTCGTCGTCGCTGTAGTCATCGTCGCCGTAGCCGTCGACCAGGGCCGACGGGTCGAACCCGGGCGGGCTGTCCTTGAGGGCCAGACCCATGCCGACGAGCTTGGCCTTGACCTCGTCGATCGACTTCGCACCGAAGTTGCGGATGTCGAGCAGGTCGGCCTCGCTGCGGCCCACGAGCTCACCCACGGTGTGGATGCCCTCGCGCTTGAGGCAGTTGTAGGAACGAACGGTGAGGTCCAGGTCCTCGATCGGCAGGGCGAGGTCCGCGGCGAGCGCGGCGTCCGTCGGCGACGGGCCCATGTCGATGCCCTCGGCCTCGACGTTGAGCTCGCGGGCCAGGCCGAAGAGCTCGACCAGCGTCTTGCCGGCCGAGGCCATGGCGTCACGCGGGGTCATGGAGTTCTTCGTCTCGACGTCGACGATGAGCTTGTCGAAGTCGGTGCGCTGCTCGACTCGGGTCGCCTCGACCTTGTAGGTCACGGTGAGCACCGGGCTGTAGATCGAGTCGACCGGGATGCGGCCGATCTCCTGGTCACCGGACTTGTTCTGCTGCGCCGAGACGTAGCCACGGCCACGCTCCACGGTCAGCTCCATCTCGAGCTTGCCCTTGTCGTTCAGCGTCGCGATGTGCAGGTCGGGGTTGTGCACCTCGACACCAGCCGGAGGCGTGATGTCGGCGGCGGTGACCGCACCCGGGCCCTGCTTGCGCAGGTACATGACGACCGGCTCGTCGTGCTCCGAGGAGACGACGAGGCCCTTGATGTTGAGGATCATCTCGGTGACGTCCTCCTTCACGCCCGGCACGGTCGTGAACTCGTGGAGCACGCCGTCGATGCGGATGGAGGTGACCGCCGCGCCCGGGATGCTCGAGAGCAGGGTGCGACGGAGGGAGTTGCCGAGCGTGTAGCCGAAGCCGGGCTCGAGCGGCTCGATGGTGAAGCGGCTGCGGTTCGCGACCACAACCTCTTCGGAGAGCACGGGACGCTGTGCGATGAGCACTGTTCAGTTCCTTCCCACGGGCGACCGCCATATGACGCCTCGTGAAACTGCCCGGTCGTGATCCGGGCGGGCCGGCGCGGCTCTGTCTGCGAGCCGGCCCCAGCGACGAGGGCCGTATGCCGTGGGGCCGAGGCCCCACGGCATACGTCCTCGGTCAGTTCTTCGAGTAGAGCTCGACGATCAGCTGCTCGGTGAGCTGCGAGTCGATCTGCGCGCGCACCGGGAGCTGGTGGATGAGGATCTGCAGCGAGCCGTCGACGACCTGCATCCAGGCCGGGACGGGACGCTCGCCGAACGTCTGGCGGGCCAGCTCGAACGGGAAGCTCTCGACGGACTGCTTGCGGACCGTGATGATGTCGTACTGCTCGACGCGGTAGCTCGGGACGTCGACGCGCACGCCGTTGACCTCGAAGTGACCGTGCGTGACGAGCTGACGGGCGTGGCGACGGGTGCGGGCCAGGCCCGCGCGGTAGACCACGTTGTCCAGGCGCGACTCGAGGATCTGGAGAAGGTTCTCACCGGTCTTGCCGGGGCGCTTCGCCGCTTCCTTGTAGTAGCGGACGAACTGCTTCTCCATGACGCCGTACTGGAAGCGAGCGCGCTGCTTCTCCTGAAGCTGCGTCAGGTACTCCTTTTCCTGGATCCGGCGACGGCCGTGCTGGCCGGGCGGGAACGGGCGGAGCTCGAAGTTCTTGTCGCCGCCGACGAGGTCCATCTTCAGGCGGCGGGACTTCTTGGTGATCGGGCCGGTGTAACGAGCCATGTTCCTAGTTCTCTCTCTCGCTCAGTGCCGGATCAGACGCGACGGCGCTTGGGCGGGCGGACACCGTTGTGCGGCGTGGGCGTGACGTCGCTGATCGCGCCGACCTCCAGGCCGGTGGCGGTGAGCGAACGGATCGCCGTCTCGCGACCCGAGCCCGGGCCCTTCACGAAGACGTCGACCTTGCGCATGCCGTGCTCCATGGCGCGGCGGGCCGCAGCCTCGGCAGCCATCTGGGCAGCGAACGGGGTGGACTTGCGCGAGCCCTTGAAGCCGACCTGGCCGGCGGAGGCCCAGGCGATCACGGCGCCGGTGGGGTCCGTGATCGAGATGATCGTGTTGTTGAACGTGCTCTTGATGTGAGCGTGCCCGTGGGCGACGTTCTTCTTCTCCTTGCGACGAACCTTCGTCACGCGAGCCTTGGGAGGCATTTTTCTCCTACGTCAGAACTGAATGTCGGTGAGACGCGATCGCGGAAGCGATCAGCGTCAGCGGGCCTTCTTCTTGCCGGCCACGGTGCGCTTCGGACCCTTGCGGGTGCGCGCGTTGGTCTTGGTGCGCTGACCGCGCACGGGCAGACCACGACGGTGACGCAGACCTTCGTAGGAGCCGATCTCGACCTTGCGGCGGATGTCGGCCTGCACCTCACGGCGAAGGTCACCCTCGAGGCGGTAGTTGCCCTCGAGGAAGTCACGAAGCGCAACGAGCTCGGTCTCACCGAGGTCCTTGACGCGGGTGTTGGGGTCGACGCCGGTGGCAACCAGCGCCTGCTTGGAACGGGTACGACCGACACCGAAGATGTAGGTCAGTGCGACCTCGACGCGCTTCTCGCGCGGAAGGTCGACTCCAACAAGACGAGCCATGTTGGGTTGTCTCCTGATTTCTGTTTCGCGGAGGTCTGGAGCAGGGCACCGATCCGGGGTCACGGCCCGTCACACAGAAGGACGGGCCACCGGTCCCCGGCCTCCGTGCCGGGGGTGACGTCCTGCGCCGACACGACGGTCGGTCATCAGGGGCCGGGTGCTGCTTTCATTCACTTGTCTTGCGTGCTGTCGAAGTCTGTCGACGGCGAGGTGGTGGCTCTGCTCAGCCCTGGCGCTGCTTGTGGCGCAGGTTCTCGCAGATCACCATGACCCGACCGTTGCGGCGGATCACCTTGCACTTGTCGCAGATCTTCTTGACGCTCGGCTGAACCTTCATCTGCCTGCTGTCTTCAGATCGCGCACCCGGTCCACCCGCGCCCCGGAGGGCGCGCGACGGTCAGGTGCTTGGTTGTGTAATCGGGAGTTGGTGCCTCGCACTCGTCCCGGCCGGGCTCCCCGCTCACGCGGGCTGGTCCTGGCCGACCCTGGTGCTCAGCGGTAGCGGAAGACGATCCGACCGCGGGTCAGGTCATAGGGAGAGAGCTCCACCACCACACGGTCCTCAGGGAGGATCCGGATGTAGTGCTGTCGCATCTTTCCCGAGATGTGTGCGAGCACCTTGTGACCGTTGGAGAGCTCCACCCGGAACATCGCGTTCGGGAGAGCCTCGACGATCGTGCCCTCGATCTCGATGACACCGTCCTTCTTGGCCATATCCTCCGTCTATCTGTAGCTGGCCGACTCGGACTGAGGCGGCCTTGGGACGTGCCTGGTTGCCGTGCTCCTGGTGGTTCTCGGGGCACAGGCGCGATGCAGGCGTCGAGGCACACGACACCCAACGCACAAGAATACGCCAGATGCTGCCGTTCCTGAAATCGGTGCGGGCGCCGGGCACCCTGCCCCCGGTCAGCCCTCGAGCTCGGCGCGGCGCAGCCGGACGACCTGCTCGACGACCGGCTCGGGCAGCGGCTGGTCGACGGTGAAGCGGATGGTGCCCTTGCTCAGCGAGAAGCCACCGAGGTCGGGCGCGACGGCCTCGACGACGGCCGGGCTGAACGGGAAGAGCGAGAGGTGGCGCGCCGACGCGGTGACGCCGACGAGTGGCCGTCCGTCCAGGCGCAGCGCGGGCATGCCGTAGCTCGTGCCCTCCTCCGCGTCGGGTGCGACCCGCCTCGCGACGTCGACGACGCGTTGCAGTGCCTCGCGCTGGTCGGGCGCGAGGGCGTCGAGGTAGTCCCCGATGGTCCCCACCCACCCACGGTCCCACGACCTCCACGCTCCCCGGGTCGGTTCGGGGCGTATGCCGTGTGCCCGGGTGGGCGACCGCGCACCGCGGCATACTGGCCGGATGACCGAGCCCGGCACCGACGCCCCTGCACCGACCCCGTCCGTGACGACCCGGGAGCCTGCGGCCACGGCGCCGGAGGACCACACCGACGTCGTCACCGCACCCCCAGCCGAGGCCGAGAGCGTCGAGGCGTACTTCGCGCGGATCGCGGCCGCCGCGGACGAGGACGGCCGGCTGCCCGTGGCCGTCGAGGAGATGCCCGGCTGGGACATCTACCCCTACGAGACGGAGGGCCTGCGCCTGAAGCCGGTGCGCCCCCCGGCCGACGAGGAGCCACCACGGCGCGGCGAGCGCGCCGCCGACTGCTGGTGCACCGACCCCGAGGCGAGGACGAGCAGCGACCGTCTCGTGTGGTCCGACGACCGCTGGCGACTGACCTTCTCCGACGACACCGGCCTGCCCGTGATGCTCATGCTGTCACCGCTGGAGCACCACGACCTGCCCTCGCTCCCCCGCGACCTCGCCGCCGAGATGGGCCAGCTCGTCGTGGCCGTCTCGGACGCGGTCGAGCACGTGCCGAGCGTCGGCCGCGTCCAGCTGGCGAAGTACGGCGACGGCGGAGCGCACCTGCACCTCTTCTTCCTCGGGCGACCGGCACGCATGCTCCAGTTCCGCGGTTCACCCCTCATCGACTGGGAGGAGAACCTGCCGCGCGTGCCGCTCGAGGTGCTGCAGGTGAACGCCCGCGTGGTCGCCGAGCGGATGGTGGTCCACGTCGGTGGGACGCCGGGGCTGCTCGGCCGCTGACCCGCGGTGCCGGGCGGTCCCGGCGGCCCGCGACGGCGCCTCGGCCGACCACCGTCGGGAGACCGGTCTCGCGTCGTCGCGCCGGAGCTCAGTGCGGGTGGCTGGCCGGACGCTCGAAGAAGAGGACCGCGACGACGCCGACGACGAGCACCGCAGCCGGCAGCAGCATCGACTCGGACATCGCGGAGGCGAACCCCTCGGCGACCCGGGCCGGCATGGACGCCCCCGAGGCCTGGAGGCCACCGAGGTCGCCGGGGATCCCGGGCAGGTCGGCGGACAGTCGGGCCTGGATCACCGCGGCGATGGCCGCGCTGCCGAGGACGGCCCCGACCTGGCGCGTCGTGTTGTAGACGCCGGAACCGGCGCCCGCCGACGACAGCGGCAGGTTGCGGGTGGCCGTGGCCCCGAGCGGACCCCACATGAAGGCGTTGCCCACGCCCATGAGGGCCATCGGAAGCAGCAGCAGCCACGTCTGCGTCGCGGGCTGCATGACGAGGGCCAGCCACAGCAGCGAGGCGGCCGTCAGGCCGATGCCGACCGCCGTGATGCCGCGCGGGTGCACCCGGTCCGACATCCGGCCGGCCACCGGGGCGAGCCCACCCGAGATGACGGCCATGGGCGCCAGCAGCAGGGCCGCAGAGGTGGGAGACAGGCCGCGGACGGCCTGCGCGTAGAGCATGAAGGGAAAGGCCATCGCCGTGATCGAGAAGCCGATGGTCGTGATCGCGATGTTGGCCAGGGTGAAGTTGCGGTCGTCGAAGAGCCCGAGCGGCAGCAGGGGCTCGCTCGTGTTGCGGGCCTGCCACCACACGAAGGCGCCGAGCACGAGCAGCCCGGCCCCGATGAGCAACGGCACCGAGACGATGCCGGTGATCGTGCCCCAGTCGTACGTCTCGCCCTCCTGGACGCCGAAGACGAGCAGGAACATGCCGACCGCAGAGAGCGCAACGCCGAGCCAGTCGAAGCGGTGGCTGTGGGTCTCGAGGCGCGGCACGAGCCGCGCGGCGAGCGCGAACGCGACGACACCGACCGGCACGTTGATGAAGAAGATCCACTCCCACCCGGGGCCGTCGACGAGGAGGCCTCCGACGACCGGGCCGACGAGGATCGCGACCCCGGCGGTCGCGCCCCACAGCGCCATCGCCTGCCCCCTCGAGGCGGCGGGGAAGGTGCGGGTGATGACGGCCATCGTCTGCGGCGTCAGCATCGAGGCGCCCAGGCCCTGCACGACGCGCGCGATGATCAGGCCCGTGATGGTGCCGGTGAGGCCGCACCACAGCGAGGCGAGCGTGAAGACCGTGAGGCCGACGAGGTAGAGGTTCTTCGGGCCGTAGCGGTCACCGAGGCGACCTGTGATGAGCAGTGGCGTCGCGTAGGCGAGCAGGTAGGCGCTCGTGACCCAGATGACGCTGTTGACGTCGGTGTGCAGTCCCCGCAGGATCGCCGGCGTCGCCACCGACACGATGGTCGAGTCGACGAGGATCATGAAGAAGCCGATGACCATCGCCCAGAGCGCGGGCCACGGGTTGTGACCGTCCGGGACCCCGCCGTGGTGCGGTGCGGAGGCCGCGGGGCCTGAACGCGCCGTTGCCGCCGTCGCCGCCTGCTCGCTCACGCCGGTGGCGCTCTCCTCCGTGGCCATGGTGGCCCCCCTTCCGCCGCTTCGCGCAGCATCCCCGATTGTCCACCCGCGCACCGACAGCGGTCACGGGCCGACGAGGACGACCGGCACGATCCCGACGGCCGGGAGACCCGCGCGCACGGGACGCCCCGACGGCGCGGACAGGCGGGCTATCGGGCCGACGTCCACCGGGTCGCGAGCCACAGCGGGTCGTAGCCGGTGAGCGGCACCATCCGCCAGGTCAGGTCGGCGTCCGAGCTGCGCACCCGCGCCTCGAGCCGGAAGCGGTGCGGGGACTCGATGACGATGACCTCGGCACGGAAGGTGTCCTCGTCGACCCAGCCCCCGCTGGCCACGACCGGCAGCGTCGCTCCCCCGGCCACGAGCTCACCCTCGCGCCACGCGCCGCGCCCCACGGGCACCCGCAGCCACTCGCCGCGCCGCTGGAGCCCGAGCACGTGCTCGGCGCCGTCGCGCGCCACCGAGACGGCCGTGTAGTCGGAGGCCAGGTCGGAGACGTCCGAGCGGTTGAACTCGGCGTACTCGGGCCCGAGCGCGTCGCCCGACATGGCCGGGATCTCCAGGCCGGCGAGGCGATCGGCGAGCTCGCGGTCGGCGGCGTCGGACCCTCGCGCACCGATCGCGGGCACGACGTGCGCCCACAGCCCGTCCAGGGTCGACTGCATGCGGGACTGCTCCGCCGTGACCGCCACGACGGTGTCGTGCTCGGGCAGAACGACGAGGAACTGGCCGTAGGCGCCGTCGCCGCGGTAGCCGTGACGCTGCATCCAGAACGAGTAGCCGTAGCCCCTCCGCCAGTCCTCGTCGGCGCCCGGGTCCTCGTTGAGCGGACCGAAGGCGCGCGTCGCCTCCTCGACCCAGGCCTCGTCGAGCAGCTGGCGTCCCTCCCAGCGCCCACGGTCCAGGTAGAGCTGGGCGATGGAGGCGACGGCCTCCGTCGTCAGGTGCGACCCGGTGAAGCCGAGCTCGCGTCCGAGCGGGTCGCGGTGCCACGGGATGTCGGGCAGGCCCAGCGGCTCGAGCAGGCGCGGTCGCAGCATCTCGGGCACCCCTGCGCCGGCGACACGGCCGACGATGACCGACAGCAGGTAGGTCGCCACCTGGTTGTAGGCGAAGACCGTGCCGGGGGCGCGGGTGGGGGTCGTCGCGAAGACCCTCGGCACCCAGTCACCACGGACGATGTCGTCGTCGCCGTGGTCGCTGCCGCTCATCCGGTCGAAGACCTGCGGCCAGGCGTCCTGCTCGTGGCCGACGGTCATGGACAGGCAGTGGCGCACTCTCACGTCGTCCCAGCCCGCGGCGACGGCACTGCGATCGAGCTCCGGGAAGTGGTCGAGCACGCGGTCGTCGAGCGAGAGGCGCCCCTCCTGCACGAGGAAGCCCACGGCCGTGGCCGTCACCGTCTTGGAGAGCGAGTAGGCGAGGTGGACGCGGCTCGCGGCATACGGCCTCCACCAGCCCTCCGCCACGACGTGCCCGTGGCGCACGACCATGAGGCTGTGCAGTCCGAGGCGGTCGCGCTCGGCGGCATCGACGAACGCGAGGAGACCTGTGGCGTCGACGTCCTGCGCCGAGGGGCTGCTGCGGGGAAGGCTCACGAGCGCGAGGTTACGCTGCCCCGCGGCTCTCGTGGGCGAGCGGGCTCAGGCGGTCGCGTCGAGGGGGGCGTATGCCGCACCGACGGCCTCGAGGGCGGCCTTGCCCCCGTCGACGGCCGTGAGGATCCACAGGCCGGCCTCGCGCACGGCCACCGAGTGCTCCCAGTGGGCGGCCCGCGTGCCGTCGAGCGTCACCACGGTCCAGTCGTCACCGAGCACCTTGGTGTCGGCCCCGCCGAGCGTCACCATCGGCTCGATCGCCCCGGTGAAGCCGTCGACGAGCTTCGGGCCCGTCTCGCGCACGGCGTAGTTGGGGATCTGCGGGTCCATGTGCATCTCGGTGCCGATGCCGTGACCGACGTACTCGTCGATGACGCCGTAGACGCGGCCGTCGCGCTCGGCAGCGGCCTCGATGCTCGCCTCGACGGCGTCGCCCACGGCGAAGAGACGGCCGCCGACCTGCATCGCGGCGATGCCGGCGTAGAGGCTGGCCTCGGTCGCGTCGATGAGCGCGAGGTCCTCGGGCCTGCCGGCCTCGCGGCCACCGACGACGGCCGTGAACGCGGCGTCGCCGTTCCAGCCCTTGACCTCGGCGCCGCAGTCGACCGAGACGATGTCGCCGACCTCGAGCACCCGCGGACCCGGGATGCCGTGGACGACCTCGTCGTTGACGCTCGTGCACAGCGTGTGGCTGTAGCCGGGCACGAGCTGGAAGTTGGGGATGCCGCCGTTGCTGCGGATGAAGTCCTCGGCGAGGCGGTCGAGCTCGAGCGTCGTCATGCCCGGACGCACCTCGGCGGCGAGCAGCTCGAGGGTGCGACCGACGAGCAGCCCCGCCTCACGCATGAGGAGGAGCTGTTCGTCGGTGCGACCCTGGAGCCGGTTACGGCGTCCGAACATTCGTGGTCCTTCGTCGTGGCTGTGGTGGCGCTCAGCCGTGCTGCGGCAGGGCTGCGATGACGCGGTCGGTGACCTCGTCGACGGCGCCCATGCCGTCGACCTTGACGAGGAGCCCGACGAGGTCGTAGTGCTGCGCGAGCGGCGCGGTCTCCTTGCGGTAGATCGCCTGGCGCTCACGGATGACGTCCTCGGTGTCGTCGGCGCGGCACTCGGTCTCGGCGCGCTTGAGCAGCCGCTGGACGATGGCGTCCTCGTCGACCTCGAGCTCGAGGACGGCGTCGAGGGCGTGGCCGTGACGCGACAGCATCGCGTCGAGGGCGTCGACCTGGCCCGCGGTGCGGGGGTAGCCGTCGAGCAGGAAGCCGCCCTCGGCGTCGTCCCACGTGAGGCGGTCCTCGACGATCTCGTTGGTGATGTCGTCCGAGACGTAGCCACCGGACTTGATGATCTGATCGACCTTGACCCCGAGCGGGGTCTGGTCCTTGATGTTGGCGCGGAAGATGTCGCCGGTCGAGATGGCCGGGATGCCGAGGCGCTCGGCGATCCGGGCCGCCTGCGTGCCCTTACCGGCGCCGGGCGGGCCGAGGATGATCAGTCGCATTTAACGGAGGAACCCTTCGTAGTGACGCTGCTGCAGCTGCGCCTCGATCTGCTTGACCGTCTCGAGTCCCACACCGACGACGATGAGGATCGAGGTGCCACCGAACGGGAAGTTCTGGTTGGCACCGACGAGCACGAGGGCCACGAGCGGGATGAGCGAGACGATGGCGAGGTAGATGGCACCCGGCACGGTGATTCGGGTCAGGACGTAGTTGAGGTACTCGGCCGTGGGTCGCCCGGCCCGGATACCCGGGATGAAGCCGCCGTACTTCTTCATGTTCTCCGCGACCTCGGTCGGGTTGAACGTGATCGAGACGTAGAAGAAGGTGAAGAAGAGGATGAGGGCGACGTAGGTCGCCATGTAGATCGGGTGGTCGCCCTTGACGAGGTTCTCCTGGACCCACTGGACCCAGGCCGGGTTGTTGCCGTCCGCGTGCGTGTTGAACTGCGCCACGAGACCCGGGAGGGCGAGCAGCGAGCTCGCGAAGATGACGGGGATGACGCCCGCCATGTTGACCTTGAGCGGGATGTAGGTCGACGTGCCGCCGTACATGCGCCGGCCGACCATCCGCTTGGCGTACTGCACCGGGATGCGGCGCTGGGACTGCTCGACGAAGACGACCGCGGCGATGACGAAGATGCCGAGGAGCAGGATGCCGAGGAAGGTGCCCCAGCCCTTGTTCTCCTTGATGCCCCAGAGCGAGGCCGGGAAGCCGGCCGCGATCGAGGTGAAGATCATCAGCGACATGCCGTTGCCGACACCCTTGTCGGTGATGAGCTCGCCGAACCACATGATGAGGCCGGTGCCGGCCGTCATCGTCAGGACCATGATGAGGATCGTGACCGTCGACTGGTCGGTCATGATCGTGTCGCACGAGCCACCGAAGAGGCTGGAGGGGTTGCGGGCGAACGTGACGAGCGTCGAGGACTGGAGGATCGCCAGGCCGATCGTCAGGTAGCGGGTGTACTGCGTGAGCTTGCTCTGCCCCGACTGGCCCTCCTCCTTGAGCGCCTCGAAGCGCGGGATGACGACCGTGAGCAGCTGGATGATGATGCTCGCCGTGATGTACGGCATGATCCCCAGCGCGAAGACCGACAGCTGCAGCAGCGCGCCGCCGCTGAAGAGGTTGGCGAGGTTCAGGAACCCGCTCTGGTCGCCCGACTGGCCCTTGCTGGCCTGCAGGCAGCTCTGAACCAGGCTGTAGCTGATGCCGGGCGTCGGGACGTGCGAACCGAGACGGAACAGCACGATGATGCCGAGCGTGAAGAGCAGCTTCTTGCGCAGGTCCGGGGTTCGGAACGCGCGTACGAAAGCGGCGAGCACTGGGTCCTCCTGGGGGGCCGCGCGGTGGCGCGGCGTAAGACATGCAATCCGTGGAAGGTTAACGCAAAGACGCAGCGCCCCGGGCCCCCACCGCGGTGGCCGACGTCACGTCGGCTCGCGGGTCGGGCGCCCGGGGCGCTGCTCACACGAGGTGTGTGGTGGTCACTCGTACCTGGTCACTCAGCCGGCGAGGGCCGTGACCGTGCCGCCGGCGGCCTCGATCTTCTCCTTGGCGGACGCCGAGAACTTGTGCGCCTCGACCTCGACCTTGACGGAGATCTCACCCGTGCCGAGCACCTTCACCGGGAAGCCGTCACGGACGGCACCCTTCGCGACGAGGTCGGCGACGGAGACCTGACCACCCTCCGGGAAGAGCAGCTGCAGGCGGTCCAGGTTCACGACCTGGTACTCCGTGCGGAACGGGTTCTTGAAGCCACGGAGCTTGGGAAGGCGCATGTGCATCGGCATCGAGCCGCCCTCGAAACGCTCCGGGACCTGGTAACGGGCCTTCGTGCCCTTGGTGCCACGACCGGCGGTCTTGCCCTTGGAGCCCTCACCACGACCGACGCGGGTCTTGGCGGTCTTGGCTCCGGGGGCCGGACGCAGGTGGTGGACCTTGAGGGCGGACTCGCCGCCCGACTTCTTGGCGTTGTCAGCCATGGTCAGTCAACCTCCTCGACGGACACGAGGTGCGTGACCGTCTTGACCATCCCGCGGATCTCGGGACGGTCCTCCTTGACGACGACGTCGCCAATGCGCTTCAGACCGAGGCTGCGCAGCGTGTCACGCTGGTTCTGCTTGCCACCGATCTCGGAACGGGTCTGGGTCACCTTGAGACGAGCCATCAGGCACCTGCCTTCGCAGCCTGGGCCTCGGCGAGACCGGCGGCACGGGCCTTGAGCATGGCCGCCGGAGCGACCTCCTCGAGGGTCTTGCCACGACGGGCAGCGACCGACTCGGGGCGCTCGAGCTCGCGCAGGGCCTGGGCCGTGGCGTGCACGACGTTGATGGCGTTGTCCGAGCCCAGCGACTTGCTGAGCACGTCGTGGATGCCGGCGCACTCGAGCACCGCACGCACCGCGCCACCGGCGATGACACCGGTACCGGGAGCGGCGGGACGGAGCATGACGACACCGGCAGCCGCCTCACCCTGGACGGGGTGCGGGATGGTGCCCTGGATGCGCGGGACCTTGAAGAAGTTCTTCTTGGCCTCCTCGACACCCTTGGCGATGGCCGCGGGAACTTCCTTGGCCTTGCCGTAGCCGACGCCCACGGTGCCGTCACCGTCACCGACGACGACGAGGGCGGTGAAGCTGAAGCGACGACCACCCTTGACGACCTTGGAGACGCGGTTGATGGTCACGACGCGCTCGACGTACTGGTTCTTGTCGTCACGGCTGTCGCGGTTGTCGCGGCCGCCGCGGTTGTCACGGCGGTCTCCGCGCTCGGTGCGCTCGCCGCCACCGGCGGGGCCGGTGCCTCGACGCTGCTGTCCGGGCATCAGATGTTCCTCATCTCAACAATTGCGTTCACGAAGTTGCTCACAGGGACAGACCGCCTTCGCGGGCGCCCTCGGCGATCGCCGCGACACGGCCGTGGTACTTGTTGCCACCACGGTCGAACACGACGGCCTCGACACCGGCGTCCTTGGCACGGGCGGCCACGAGCTCGCCGACCTTCTTGGCCTTGGCCGTCTTGTCACCGTCGAAGGAGCGCAGGTCGGCCTCCATCGTCGAGGCCGAGGCCACGGTCTTGCCCACGGTGTCGTCGACGACCTGGACGAAGAGGTGACGGGTCGACCGCGACACGACGAGGCGGGGACGGACCGCGGTGCCGGCGATCTTCTTGCGACCGCGCACCTGGCGACGGATGCGGGCGGCAGCCTTGGACTTGCCGCGCTTGATGATCATTGCCATGGCTTACTTACCGGCCTTTCCAACCTTGCGACGGATCTGCTCGCCCGCGTAGCGAACGCCCTTGCCCTTGTACGGGTCGGGCTTGCGCAGCTTGCGGATGTTCGCCGCGACCTCGCCGACGAGCTGCTTGTCGATGCCCTGCACCGAGAAGCGGGTCGGGTTCTCGACGGCGAAGTTGATGCCGGCGGGAGCCTGGATGAGGATCGGGTGCGAGTATCCGAGCGAGAACTCGAGGTCCGAGCCCTTCGCGGCGACACGGTAACCCGTGCCGTGGATCTCCATCTTCTTCTCGTAGCCCTCGGTGACACCGAGGACCATGTTGTTGATGAGCGAGCGGGTCAGGCCGTGGCGCGAGCGTGAGTCACGCTCGTCGTTGGGGCGCTTGACCTCGAGGTTGCCCTCGCCCAGCTCGACCGTGATCGGCTGCACGACGGTCAGGGAGAGCTCACCCTTGGGGCCCTTGACGAAGACGTCCTGGCCCTCGACCTTGACGTCCACACCCGAGGGGATGGAGACCGGGAGTCGTCCGATTCGCGACATGTCAGTGTCTCCTTACCAGACGTAGGCGAGGACTTCCCCACCCACGCCCTTCTCGTGTGCCTGGCGGTCGGTCAGCAGACCGTTCGACGTCGACAGGATCGCGACGCCGAGGCCACCGAGAACCTTGGGCAGGTTCGTCGACTTGGCGTAGACGCGCAGACCGGGCTTGCTCACGCGACGCACGCCGGCGATGGAGCGCTCGCGGTTGGGGCCGTACTTGAGGTCGATGGTCAGCGTCTGGCCGACCTCGGCCTCCTCGATCTTCCACGAGGCGATGAAGCCCTCGGACTGGAGGATCTCGGCGATGTTCTTCTTCAGCTTCGAGTACGGCATGGAGACGACGTCGTGGTGCGCCGAGTTGGCGTTCCGGACGCGGGTCAGCATGTCCGCAATCGGGTCAGTCATGGTCATGTGGGCTCTCCGCCCTTCCTCACCGGGGTTTCGACCGGGGCAATCTGCCCGGCGACGGCTGGGCCGTCGTGTGGCCGACCTACGGTGTCAGAGGTGTGTTGGTCTGGGTTGTGCTCTGGGCTCGGGAGCCGAATTACCAGGAGCTCTTGGTCACGCCCGGCAGCTCGCCCGCGTGAGCCATCTCGCGAAGGCAGATGCGGCAGAGGCCGAACTTGCGGTACACCGAGTGCGGGCGACCGCACTTCTGGCAACGGGTGTACGCGCGGACCTTGAACTTCGGCTTCCGGTTCGCCTTGTTAACGAGCGCGGTCTTGGCCATGTCAGTTCTCCTTGAAGGGGAAGCCCAGCTGCTTGAGCAGCGCGCGACCCTCGTCATCGTTGGTCGCCGTGGTGACCACGGTGATGTCCATGCCCCGCACGCGGTCGATCCGGTCCTGGTCGATCTCGTGGAACATCGACTGCTCGGTCAGACCGAACGTGTAGTTGCCGTTGCCGTCGAACTGCTTCGGCGAGAGGCCACGGAAGTCGCGGATGCGCGGGAGGGCGATCGTCACGAGACGGTCGAGGAACTCCCACATGCGGTCGCCGCGCAGCGTCGTGTGGGCGCCGATCGGCATGCCCTCACGCAGCTTGAACTGGGCGATGGACTTGCGCGCCTTGGTCACGACCGGCTTCTGGCCGGTGATGGCGGTGAGGTCGCGGACGGCACCCTCGATGAGCTTGCTGTCCTTGGCCGCGTCGCCGACACCCATGTTCACGACGACCTTGACGACGCCGGGAACCTGCATGACGTTCGGGTAGCCGAACTGCTCGAGCATCGAGCTCTTGATCTCGTCCTGGTAGCGCTGCTGAAGGCGCGGCTTGGTGCTGGTCTCAGTCATCTCAGAGGTCCTTGTCCGACTTGACCGCGACACGGACGCGGGACGCCTTCTGGCGGCCATTGCGCTCGACGGTCTCGACACGCGTCTTCACGCGGGTCGGCTTCTTCGTCTCGGGGTCCACGATCGCCACGTTGCTCACGTGGACGGCGGCCTCGGTGTGCGTCAGGCCACCGGTGCGGGTGCCACGGGCGGTCGCGCCGGCCTTGACGTGCTTGGTGACGCGGTTGATGCCCTCGACCAGCACGCGCTGGGTCTCGGGGTAGACCGCGATGACCTTGCCCTGCTTGCCCCGGTCGCCGCCGTTCTTCTGGCTGCGGCCCGAGATGACCTGGACGAGGTCACCCTTCTTGATCTTCATCTTGCTGGTGGTCTTCGCCATGTTCACAGCACCTCCGGCGCGAGCGAGATGATCTTCATGAACTTCTTCTCGCGCAGCTCACGGCCCACCGGGCCGAAGATGCGGGTCCCACGGGGGTCACCGTCGGCCTTGAGGATCACCGCAGCGTTCTCGTCGAACTTGATGTACGAACCGTCGGCGCGACGGCGCTCCTTGACGGTGCGGACGATGACGGCCTTGACGACGTCACCCTTCTTCACGTTGCCGCCCGGGATCGCGTCCTTGACGGTGGCGACGATGGTGTCACCGATGCCGGCGTACCGACGGCCCGAGCCACCGAGAACACGGATGCACAGGATTTCCTTGGCACCGGTGTTGTCGGCGACGCGAAGCCGCGACTCCTGCTGAATCACTGTCTAACTCCTGTCGTCGTGCTGGTTCTTCGCCCGGGGGCGAAGCCTTGCCGAACTGGACTGTGGTCTGTGCCTCCGGGGCCCGACGGGTCGGGCCACCGGAGGGCACTCGGGGGGCAGCGCCCCCCGAGCTGGGTCTTACTTGGCCTTCTCGAGGATCTCGACGATGCGCCAGTGCTTCGTCGCGGAGAGCGGACGCGTCTCCATGATGAGCACGCGGTCGCCCACGCCGGCAGCGTTCTGCTCGTCGTGCACCTTGACCTTGCTGGTGCGACGGATGACCTTGCTGTAGAGGGCGTGCTTGACGCGGTCCTCGACCTCGACGACGACGGTCTTGTCCATCTTGTCGCTCACCACGTAGCCCTGGCGGGTCTTGCGGTAGTTGCGCTCACTCGCCTGGTCGCTCACGACCTTCTCCTGCTCGCTCATGCGTCAGCCTCCTGCGCCTTGTCAGCCTTCTTGGCCTTCTTCTCGGCCTTGTCAGCCTTCTCGGCCTTGTCAGCCTTCTCGGCCTTGTCGGCCTTCTTGTCGGCCTTGGCAGCCTTCTTCTCGACCTTCTCGGCCTTCTCCGGCGCCTTGGGGGCGGCGGGGGCCGAGCCGATGCCGAGCTCGCGCTCACGCATCTCGGTGTAGATGCGCGCGATGTCCTTCTTGACGGCGCGCAGACGGCCGTGGTTGTCCAGCTGGCCGGTGGCCGACTGGAAACGCAGGTTGAACAGCTCTTCCTTGGCCTTCTTCAGCTCGTCCGCCAGCTTGGTGTCGTCCAGACCACGCAGCTGCTCGGGAGCCAGGTCCTTGGTTCCGACTGCCATCAGATGTCACCACCCTCACGCTGAACGAAGCGGCACTTCATGGGGAGCTTGTGCATCGCGAGGCGCATGGCCTCACGCGCCACCGGCTCTGCCACGCCCGAGATCTCGAACATGACGCGACCCGGCTTGACGTTGGCGATCCACCACTCCGGCGAACCCTTACCGGAACCCATGCGGGTCTCGGCGGGCTTCTTGGTGAGCGGACGGTCGGGGTAGATGTTGATCCAGACCTTTCCGCCACGCTTCATGTAGCGGGTCATCGCGATACGAGCGGACTCGATCTGACGGTTGGTCACGTAGGCCGGCTCGAGAGCCTGGATGCCGTAGTCACCGAACGCGATCGTGGTGCCACCCTTGGCCGCACCGTGGCGGTTCGGGTGGTGCTGCTTGCGGTGCTTGACTCGACGGGGAATCAACATGGTCAGGCCTGCTCATTCTCGGTGCTGGCCGCGGCGGGGGCCTCGGCAGCAGCGGTCTCGTTCACTGCCGGAGCAGCGGCGGTCTCGTTGCGGTCACCACGACGGGCGCGGTTCGGACGGTCACCGCCGTCACGACGCGGGCCACGCGACGGGCGCGGAGCGGCGGCCTGCTGGGCAGCGAGCTCCTTGGCCGTCATGTCGCCCTTGTAGATCCACACCTTGACGCCGATGCGACCGAAGGTCGTACGGGCCTCGTAGAAGCCGTAGTCGATCTGCGCACGCAGCGTGTGCAGCGGGACGCGACCCTCGCGGTAGAACTCCGTGCGGCTCATCTCGGCGCCGTTGAGGCGGCCGGAGACCTGCACGCGGATGCCCTTGGCGCCGGCGCGCTGGGCGGACTGCATGCCCTTGCGCATGGCGCGGCGGAACGCCACGCGGGCCGAGAGCTGCTCGGCGATGCCCTGGGCGACCAGCTGGGAGACGATCTCGGGGTTCTTGACCTCGAGGATGTTCAGCTGGACCTGCTTGCCCGTGAGCTTCTCGAGCTCGCCACGGATGCGGTCGGCCTCGGCGCCGCGGCGACCGATGACGATGCCCGGGCGGGCGGTGTGGATGTCGACGCGGACGCGGTCACGGGTGCGCTCGATGTCGACCGAGGCGATACCGGCGCGCTCCATGCCCTTCTCCATCAGGCGACGGATGGCGACATCTTCCTTGACGTAGTCGCGGTAGCGCTGACCCGACTTCGTCGAGTCGGCGAACCAACGGCTCTTGTGGTCCGTCGTGATGCCGAGACGGAAGCCATGGGGGTTGACCTTCTGACCCATCAGCGGGCTCCCTTCGTGTTCTCCGGCTGCGTGACGACCACGGTGATGTGGCTCGTGCGCTTGTTGATGCGACCGGCGCGGCCCTGGGCACGCGGACGGAAACGCTTCATCGTCGGGCCCTCGTCCACGAACGCGGCCGTGATGACCAGGTTGCGCTCGTCGAAGGCGACCGACTCACGGTCGGCCTTGACGCGGGCGTTGGCGATGGCGCTCTCCAGCACCTTCTTGACCGGCTCGGAGGCCGACTGAGGGGCGAAGGTGAGCACCGTGACGGCGTCGGTGGCGGCCTTGCCGCGGATCAGGTCCACGACACGGCGAGCCTTCTGCGGGCTGACACGGACGTGCCGCGCCGAAGCCTTGGCTTCCATGACTTCTTCCTTGGATTCGATGGCCATCAGCGACGACGACCCTTCTTGTCGTCCTTCACGTGACCCTTGAACGTGCGGGTCGGCGCGAACTCGCCGAGCTTGTGGCCGACCATCGACTCGGTGACGAACACCGGGACGTGCTTGCGGCCGTCGTGGACGGCGAAGGTGTGGCCGAGCATGTCCGGGCTGATGACCGAACGGCGCGACCAGGTCTTGATGACGGTCTTGGTGCCCGCTTCGTTCTGGGCGTCCACCTTCTTCTGAAGGTGGTCGTCGATGAAGGGGCCCTTCTTCAGGCTACGAGGCATTCCAAAGGCTCCTTATCAGCGCTTCTTGCCAGTACGACGGCGACGCACGATGAGCTTGTCGCTTTCCTTGTGTCCCTTGCGGGTGCGGCCCTCGGCCTGACCCCAGGGGCTGACGGGGTGACGTCCACCGGACGTCTTGCCCTCACCACCACCGTGCGGGTGGTCGACCGGGTTCATTGCGACACCACGGACGGTCGGGCGCTTGCCCTTCCAGCGCATGCGGCCGGCCTTGCCCCAGTTGATGTTGCTCTGCTCGGCGTTGCCCACCTCGCCGACGGTCGCGCGGCAGCGCGCGTCGACGTTGCGGATCTCGCCGGACGGCATACGCAGCTGGGCGTAGGGGCCGTCCTTGGCGACGAGCTGCACGCGAGCACCCGCGGAGCGGGCGATCTTGGCGCCGCCACCGGGCTTGAGCTCGATCGCGTGGATGACCGTACCCACGGGGATGTTGCGCAGCGGAAGCGAGTTGCCCGGCTTGATGTCGGCCGCGGGGCCGTTCTCGATCGGGTCGCCCTGCTTCAGCTTGTTCGGGGCCAGGATGTAGCGCTTCTCGCCGTCGACGTACTGGACGAGCGCGATGCGCGCGGTGCGGTTGGGGTCGTACTCGATGTGAGCGACCTTGGCCGGCACGCCGTCCTTGTCGTGGCGACGGAAGTCGATGACGCGGTAGGCACGCTTGTGACCGCCACCGATGTGACGGGTCGTGATGCGGCCGGCGTTGTTACGGCCACCTGTCTTGGACAGGGGGCGGACCAGCGACTTCTCGGGAGTGGTGCGCGTGATCTCGACGAAGTCGGCGACCGACGAGCCACGACGGCCCGGTGTGGTCGGCTTGTACTTGCGGATACCCATGTTCGTTAAGTCTCTCTTCGTCTATCTCAGGCGCCCGCACCGAAGATGTCGATCGAGCCCTCGCGGAGGGAGACGATCGCACGCTTGGTGTCCTTGCGCTTGCCGAGGCCGAATCGGGTGCGACGGGTCTTGCCCTGGCGGTTCAGGGTGTGGACCTTGTCGACCTTGACGTCGAAGATCGCCTCGATGGCGATCTTGATCTCCGTCTTGTTCGCACGGGGGTCGACGATGAAGGTGTACTTGCCCTCGTCGAGCAGACCGTAGGACTTCTCGGAGACGACCGGCGCGATCAGGATGTCGCGCGGGTCCTTGGTGTGGATGCTCACTTGGTGGCCTCCTTGTCGGCCTTGTCGGCCTTCACGGGACCGGCGACGAACGCGTCGAGGGCGGCCTGGGTGAAGACGATGTCGTCGGCGCACAGCACGTCGTACGTGTTGAGCTGGTCGGCGACGAGGACGTGCACGTTCTGCAGGTTGCGCACCGACTTCATCGCGAGGTCGTCGCCGCGCTCGATGACCACGAGCAGGTTGGGACGCTCGGTCAGGCCGGCGAGCAGGGCGGCGGCGTCCTTCGCCGAGGGCAGGTCGCCCGAGACGATGGAGTCGACGACGTGGATGCGGTCGAAGCGGGCCCGGTCGGAGAGGGCACCACGCAGGGCGGCGGCCTTCATCTTCTTGGGGGTGCGCTGGGAGTAGTCACGCGGCTGCGGGCCGTGGACGACGCCACCACCGGCGAACTGCGGGGCGCGGGTCGAGCCCTGACGGGCGCGGCCGGTGCCCTTCTGGCGGTAGGGCTTGCGCCCACCGCCGCGGACCTCGCCGCGGGTCTTGGTCGAGTGCGTGCCCTGACGAGCGGCGGCCAGCTGCGCCACGACGACCTGGTGGATCAGCGGGACGTTGGTCTGGACGTCGAAGATCTCGGCGGGCAGGTTCTGCGTCTTGGTTGCCATGTCGTTCATGCACCCTTCGCAGCCGTGCGGATCAGGACGATGCCACCGCGGGGGCCGGGAACGGCACCCTTGATGAGCAGCAGGCCCTTCTCGGCGTCAACGGCGTGGATCTGGAGGTTCTGGGTCGTCTGGCGAACGCCACCCATGCGACCAGCCATGCGCATGCCCTTGAAGACACGGCCGGGGGTCGAGCAGCCGCCGATGGAGCCCGGCTTGCGGTGGTTGCGGTGGGCACCGTGGGAGGAGCTGACACCGTGGAAGCCGTGACGCTTCATGACACCGGCGAAGCCCTTGCCCTTGGTCGTGCCCGTCGCGTCGACGCGCTGGCCGGCCTCGAAGGACTCGGCCGTGATCTCCTGGCCGAGCTCGTAGGCGCCGGCGTCAGCCGTGCGGAGCTCGACGAGGTGACGGCGCGGCGTGACGCCGGCCTTCTCGAAGTGGCCGCTCATGGGCTTGTTCACCTTGCGGGGGTCGATCGCACCGAAGGCGATCTGGACCGCGGAGTAGCCGTCGGTCTCGTCGGCGCGCACCTGCGTCACGACGCAGGGGCCGGCCTTGACCACGGTCACGGGGACGAGCTTGTTGTCTGCGTCCCACACCTGGGTCATGCCGAGCTTCTCGCCGAGCACGCCCTTGACGTTCTTCTGAGCAACAGTCATCTGGGGCCGCCTCAGAGCTTGATCTCGATGTTGACGTCCGCCGGCAGGTCGAGACGCATCAGCGAGTCGACGGCCTTGGGCGTCGGGTCGATGATGTCGATGAGGCGCTTGTGGGTGCGCATCTCGAAGTGCTCGCGGCTGTCCTTGTACTTGTGCGGCGACCGGATGACGACGAAGACGTTCTTCTCCGTCGGCAGCGGGACGGGGCCCACCACGGTCGCGCCGGCGCGCGTCACTGTGTCAACGATCTTCCGAGCCGAGTTGTCGATGACCTCGTGGTCGTACGACTTCAGCCGGATGCGGATCTTCTGTCCCGCCATCTGATGAACGTCTCTCTCTCGCTTCTGACTACCGGTTCCCTTGGCCATCCGACCCCCGAGGTCGGGCGTGTCGCGCCCGCTTCGCGGTGAAAGGTGCGCACCTGAGTGCCACTTTCGTGTGGATTGCCCGGCCGAACCGGGTAACTTGCGCTTCCCTCGGGCCTCCGAGAGGAGTCCGGGCGAGTCCCCGTCAGGAGGCTCTCAAGGGGCGGCGCCACCGACATGGGTCAGCGACGCGCGTCAAGCAACCTGAACAGTGTGCCAGAGCGCGCACCGCACTATCAAATCGAGGCGAGGTGGGCGCGCAGGGCGGCCGAGGTGGCGCGTCGCGTCATCCGAGAGGGCGGGCGCACGCCGCGGTGCCACCCGGCAGCTGGTGCCGGTGCGCGGCGACCCAGCGGTACGCGCGCCCGGCCAGCCACGAGATCCCCGGCACCTCGACGAGGTGGCCGAGCGGTCGCCAGCCGGGTGCGCCGTGGGTCAGGGCGCTCGCGATGGCCAGGTGTCCCGCGCGGACCGTGCCGTCCGCGTCGACGAACTGGGCTGCTGCGTCGCAGTCCTGCTCCGTCAGCCCCACGGCCGCCAGGTCGAGCGCCTGCCACGGGCGCACGTCGTAACGGGCCCGCCGGTCGACCCAGCGCTGGAGGAGCTCCACGCTGCGTGTGCAGAAGGCGCAGTCGGCGTCGTAGACCAGGGTGGGGCGGGTCGGGACGATGAGCGTGGTCTCCACGACCCCATCCTCGCACCCGTCGGGCGCCCGCCCGCGCCCACCGGCTGGCGTATGCCGTGTGGCGGGCGCTCAGGCCGGGGCGAGGAACGCGCTCAGCGCACCGGCATACATCGCCGGGTCCTCGGCGCCCATCAGCTCACGCGTGCTGTGCATCGAGAGGGTGGCCGCACCGAAGTCGACGGTGGTCGCGCCGGTCAGCGACGACGTCACGGGACCGACGGTCGAGCCGCACGGGAGGTCGCTGCGGGTGACGAAGGTCTGCATGGGGACGCCGGCCTGCTCGCAGGCCAGCCGGAAGGCGCCGGCGCCGACGGAGTCCGTGGCGTAGCGCAGGTTGCTGTTGACCTTGAGCACCGGGCCGCCGTTGACCCGGATCTGGTGCATCGGCTCGTGCCGGTCGGCGTAGTTGGGGTGGGTCGCGTGCCCCATGTCGCCCGAGGCGATGACGGTGGCCGCGAGGGCACGCCAGTAGTCGTCCCGGGTGCCTCCCCGGGCGGTGACGATCCGCTCGAGGACGGAGGGCAGCAGCGTCGAGGTGGCGCCCCGCTCGGAGGTGCTCCCGATCTCCTCGTGGTCGAAGAGGACGAGGACGGGGACGTGGGACGGCTCGGTGGCCACGGCGTCGAGCAGGGCCCGCACCCCGGCATACGAGGTCGCGAGGTTGTCGAGGCGCGGGGCCGCGATGAGCTCGCGGGCGCGGCCGAGGCGCGTCGACGGCTGGACCGGGTGGGTCATGACGTCCCAGGACAGGACGTCCTCCCGGTCGACCCCGACCTGCTCGGCGAGGTAGCCGACGAAGTCGCCGGGCTCGTCACCGACGCCCCACAGGGGCTCGAGGTGCGCCTGCTTGTTGAGGCTCAGCGCCTCGTTCTGGGTGCGGTCGAGGTGGATCGCCAGCTGCGCGATGCGCAGGAGGGCGTCCCGGCCGTGGAAGGTGCGGGACTCGACCCCACCTGCCCCGCGCACGGCGACCCGGCCGGCGAGGCCGAGGTCGCGGTCGAGCCACGAGCTGAGGATCAGGCCTCCGTAGGGCTCGACGCCGAGCATCTGCCAGCCGGCCCGCGCGTGGTCGGGGTTGGGCTTGATGCGCAGGTTGGGGCTGTCGGTGTGCGCCCCGACGACCCGGAAGCCCGCGGCCGGTCCCGCGCCGGCGCCGTGCGCGCCCGTGGTGTCCCAGGCGATGAGCGACCCACCGCGCACGAGGTAGTGCCGCCCGGGCTGGGCCGGCCACGGCTCGGTCTCGTCGACCTCGGTGAAGCCCTCCGCGGAGAGCCGGGCCGCGGCCTGCTCGCAGGCGTGGAAGGGGGTCGGGGAGGCGTCGACGTAGTCGATCAGGCCCTGGGCTTCGGTGTCGGTGTCGAACGAGTGCGCCATGGCTCCCGACCCTATCCGCCGGCTCAGGCGGGTCTGAGGGTGGCCAGCATCTGGCGCAGCAGCGACTCCGCGCTCGCCCGCGTCGTGGCCGTCACGGTGAGGAACGTGACGAGGCCGTCGTGCTCGACGGCGACAGAGCGGGTGTGGGTGACGAAGGTGGCCATCGGCAGCCGGGACTCGGCCACGATGGCCGGCCCGAGCGGGGTCGTGGTCCGGTCGACGCGCACGACCTTCGCCCCGACGGACTCGAGCTGCGCGCGCAGGTCGTCCTCGGTCGGCAGCCGGCTCGCCGGGGTCGGGATGACGGAGATGTTGTCGGCCGCGCCGCGCGTGACCGGCCCCATGACCATCACCTCGATGGCCCTGCCGACCTGCTTGAGGTACTCCTCGACGGACAGCCCGGAGTTGGCCGCGAGGTCCTTGGCCGCCTGGGGCAGCGCCGCGGCGCTCGCCCGCGTCACCCGGGAGGGGTCGAAGGCCTGCCAGCCAGCCGGCACCTCGAAGGACAGCCCGGCGCGCGCGGCCGTGACCCGGCGCCCGACGAGGATCGGGGTGTCGCCCGTCGCGGGGGCGGACGACGGCGTCGTGGTCGCCGCCGGAAGGTCGGTCGGCACGCCGGTGGCCGGACCGGTGGAGGATCCCGGCACGGGACCAGCCGCAGCGGGGACCCCCGTCACGGGGCCGGCGTCGGCAGCGACCCGCGCCGCCATCGCCGAGCCACCGTCCTTGGAGCAGGCGCCGATCGACAGGAGCAGCCCGACCGAGCAGACCCCCACCGCGAGACGCCTCGCCGCCGCACGCGGGTGTCGGGTCCGCTCCCCCGTCGATGTCATGCGCCAGTCATACGGCAATCGTCCGACCAAGGCAACGAAGGGCAACGACCAGGGAGGGTGGCAGGATCGCCCCCATGCCCGACGCCGTCCTGCACCGCCTCGTCGACGACCTGGCCTCCCCGGACCCCGCCGTCCGCGACGACGGGGCGTATGCCGCCCTGACGCGTCTCGTGCGCGACAACGACCTTTCCGCCGACGACCGGTCCTGGCTCGCCGCGGCGATGCTCGAGCGGCTGGGTCACGACCGCGCCGAGGCCCGGTCGTTCGCCCCGCTCGTGCTGGCCTCGCTCGTGGCGGCCGGGGACTTCGACGATGCGTGGCCGCGGGCCGTGACCCGGTGGTACGCCGGCGAGCAGGACCTGCGCGGCCACGACCCCCTGGTGGGGTGGGTGCACGCGGTGGCCCACGGCGCCGACTTCTACGGCGCGTGCGGCGTCGCCGGCGTCGGAGACCCGGCCTCCCTGCTCGACGCCCTCGCGCGGCGGATGGTCGAGCCGACGGCCTTCGTGTGGCGCGACCAGGAGGAGGACCGGCTCGCGTGCGCCGTGGCCCTGGTGCTCGCGCGTGAGGACGTCGACGAGTCGACGGCGCTCGGGTGGCTCGCCCACGTCCGTGCGCTGTTCGCCTCCGGATCCCCCGGACCGGTGCCGGCCGAGGCGAGCAACACCATGCGGACGCTGCGATCGCTGCACGTGGCCCTCGGCGAGGACGTGCTCCACGGCGACCGTCCGCTGACCGTGGCCCACACCGACCGGGTCAGGGCCGAGGTGGCCCGCCTCCTCGCCGCGGTGACGCCGTGGTTCTGGCGACCCCGGACGCCGTGATGGGCGCCAGGACACGGCGGGCGACGCCCACCCGGATGACCGCGGTCGCGCTCGCCACCGCGCTGGGCCTCCCGGTCCTCGGCGGCTGCAGCAGCGCCCCCGCCGGACCACGGATCGTGGCGAGCGAAGCCGTGGTGGGTCCCCGCACGGGCACGGCTGACGGGCGTCCGGACACCTCGACCAAGGTCGGCACCGGACAGCTGCGCACCGACCTCGAGCCGCTGACGAAGCGCTTCGGCGCCCTGGGCCGGCCCGTGTCGGCGACGTGGATGTCGGGGACCCTCCGCTCCGGGTCCCCGGGGCCGTCGACCTACTGGATCGACGCCGTCGTGCAGCTCGCCCCCGACTCCGCGGCTGTCCTGCGCGCGGCATCTCCCGCGCCGACGCCCAGCGGCGACGCGCCGGACGTCGAGGCGGGTCTGCGGGCGTCGCTGCCCTCCGGTCCCCTGCTCCGGTCGCAGACGCTCGATGCCCTCTTCGCCGAGGGCTCCTTCCGGGCGCGGGCCTATCTCGCCGCCGACTCCGACACCGTCGTCCTCGTCGCGCGCGGCCAGTAGGTCGCCGCCGCGCCACCTCTCGGAAGAGCGGCGGAAGCAGGCCAACCGCTCCCGCCTCGAGCTGCGGAGGAGGAGCATCGGGGACATGGACCCCTCACAGCGTCGCGCGGGCGTGGCCGCGCTCTTCGACCAGCTGGCTCCCGGCTACGACCAGGGCACCGTGCCGTGGTTCAGGCCGATCGGCCGGCGTCTGGTGGAGCTGACCGCGCCGCACCCGGGCGACCGGGCGCTCGACGTCGGCGCTGGGCGCGGAGCGGCGACCTTCCCCCTCGCCTCGGCCGTCGGCCCCGGCGGGCACGTCACCGCCGTCGACCTCTCCCCCGCGATGGCCCTGCACCTCCGGGACGAGGCAGAGTCCCGCGGGCTCCCCGTCGAGGTCGTCGTCGGGGAGGCCTCTCCCCAGACGCTGCCGGTTGGGGGCTTCGACGCTCTCGTCGCCTCGCTCGTGCTCTTCTTCGACCCGCAGCCGGACGAGACCCTCACCGGCTGGGTGCACCTGGTGCGGCCCGGCGGGCGCATCGGGCTGTCGACCTTCGGTCCCACGGACGCCGCGTGGTCGGCCGCCGAGGCCGTCCTGCTGGCCTACGCACCGCAGCAGCTGCTCGACGCGCGCACCACCGGTCGCACCGGACCCTTCACCAGCACCACGTCGATGGCCGCGCTGCTCGAGGCCTGCGGCGCCTCCGGCGTCGACAGCCACGACGAGCCGCTCGAGGTGACCCTGCCCGACGCCGACGCCTGGCGCGCCTGGACCATGACCCTCGGCCTGCGCCAGCTCTGGGCCGCGGTCCCCGACGCCGAGCTCCCGGGCGCCATGGCCCGGATCGCCTCCGCCCTCGAGCCCGACCGGGGCGAGGACGACCAGCTCCGCCTCACCCAACAGGTCCGCTACACCACCGCCACCCGCCCCTGACCCCCGACCAGAGGGAGCGTGCGCCCACACGGTGGTTCGGCCCACGCGCCCGAGGAGCGGGGCGGGCGACGTGGGGAGCGGCATCGGAGGCGGCCGAACGGCATACGCAAGACGCCGTGACGCTGGGACGCGGCCGCCGACGCTCTCGCCGCGACCCGCGTCGCCCGTCCCGCGAAGACACGGACGCGCGGGCCACGCGAACCACCAGACGTGGGGGTACGCGGAAGGGCCCGCCCCGCCGAAGCGGAACGGGCCCTACCGGAACTGCTGGTGAAGCTGGTGAAGCGTCAGATCACTTGATGATCTTGGTGACGCGACCGGCGCCGACCGTGCGGCCACCCTCACGGATGGCGAACTTGAGGCCGTCCTCCATGGCGATCGGCTGGATGAGCTCGACCGTCATGTCGGTGTTGTCGCCGGGCATGACCATCTCGGTGCCCTCGGGCAGGTGCACGACACCCGTCACGTCCGTCGTACGGAAGTAGAACTGGGGACGGTAGTTGTCGTAGAACGGCGTGTGACGGCCGCCCTCGTCCTTGGACAGGATGTAGACCTGAGCCTCGAAGTCCGTGTGCGGGGTGATCGAGCCCGGCTTGCAGATGACCTGCCCGCGCTCGACGTCCTCGCGCTTGGTGCCACGAAGGAGCAGACCGACGTTCTCGCCGGCGCGACCCTCGTCGAGCAGCTTGCGGAACATCTCGACGCCCGTGACGGTCGTCTTGGCCGGCGGACCGGTGTGGATGCCGACGATCTCGATCTCCTCGTTGACCTTGAGGATGCCGCGCTCGATACGACCGGTGACGACGGTGCCACGACCGGTGATCGTGAAGACGTCCTCGACGGGCATGAGGAACGGCTTGTCGACGTCGCGCTCGGGCTCCGGGATGGAGTTGTCGACGGCGTCCATGAGGTCGAGGACCGACTGGCCCCACTTCTCGTCACCCTCGAGCGCCTTGAGCGCCGAGACCTGCACGACGGGAAGGTCGTCGCCCGGGAACTCGTACTGCGACAGGAGCTCACGGACCTCCATCTCGACGAGCTCGAGGATCTCCTCGTCGTCGACCATGTCGGCCTTGTTGAGCGCCACGACGATGTAGGGGACGCCGACCTGGCGGGCCAGGAGGACGTGCTCCTTCGTCTGCGGCATGGGGCCGTCGGTGGCGGCGACCACCAGGATCGCGCCGTCCATCTGAGCCGCACCCGTGATCATGTTCTTCACGTAGTCAGCGTGGCCCGGGCAGTCGACGTGGGCGTAGTGACGACCCTCCGTCTGGTACTCGATGTGCGCGATCGAGATCGTGATACCGCGCTGGCGCTCCTCGGGAGCCTTGTCGATGTCCTCGAACGCGAACTGGGGGTTCAGGTCGGGGTACTTGTCGTGCAGAACCTTGGAAATCGCAGCCGTCAGCGTCGTCTTGCCGTGGTCGATGTGACCGATGGTGCCGATGTTGACGTGCGGCTTGGTCCGCTCGAACTTTGCCTTCGCCACTGTGGTCCTCCTCAGGACTTTCTTGTGTTACGCCGTACGACCAGGGCAGGACGTGGCGCGATGGGGTGGTTTCCGATGGAAGAGACTACGGGATGTCCCGCAGTCACTCCCCGCGGGTCTTCTTGATGATCTCCTCGGCAACGGCCTTGGGGACCTCTGCGTAGGAGTCGAACTCCATGGAGAAGCTCGCGCGACCCTGCGTCTTGGAGCGCAGGTCGCCGACGTAGCCGAACATCTCGGACAGCGGGACGAGGCCCTTGACGACCTTGGCGCCGCTGATGTCCTCCATGCCCTGGATCTGGCCACGGCGGGAGTTGATGTCACCGATCACGTCGCCCATGTAGTCCTCGGGCGTACGGACCTCGACGGCCATCATCGGCTCGAGCAGGACCGGGTCCGCCTTGCGGATGGCCTCCTTGAGGACCATCGAGCCGGCGATCTTGAACGCCATCTCCGAGGAGTCGACGTCGTGGTAGGCACCGTCGTTGAGCGTCGCCTTGATGCCCACGAGCGGGTAGCCGGCGAGCACGCCGTACTGCATGGCGTCCTGGATGCCGGCGTCGACCGACGGGATGTACTCGCGCGGCACGCGGCCACCGGTGACGGCGTTGACGAACTCGTACATCGAGCCGTCCTCGGTCTCACCCAGCGGCTCGAAGCTGACCTGGACCTTGGCGAACTGGCCCGAGCCACCGGTCTGCTTCTTGTGCGTGTAGTCGTACTTGAGGACGGGACGACGGATCGTCTCGCGGTAGGCCACCTGCGGCTTGCCGACGTTGGCCTCGACCTTGAACTCGCGCTTCATGCGGTCGACCAGGATGTCGAGGTGCAGCTCGCCCATGCCGGCGATGATCGTCTGGCCGGTGTCCTCGTCGTGGTGGACCTGGAAGGTCGGGTCCTCGGCCGAGAGCTTCTGGATGGCCGTGCCGAGCTTCTCCTGGTCACCCTTGGTCTTGGGCTCGATGGCGACCTGGATCACCGGGTCGGGGAAGGTCATCGACTCGAGCACGATCTGCTCGTTGAGGTCCGACAGCGTGTCGCCGGTCGTCGTGTCCTTCAGGCCGATGGCCGCGTAGATGTGGCCGGCCATGGCCTCCTCGACGGGGTTCTCCTTGTTGGCGTGCATCTGGAAGAGCTTCCCGATGCGCTCCTTGCGGCCCTTGGTCGAGTTGATGACGCTCGTGCCCGAGCTGATGTGGCCCGAGTAGACGCGGATGAAGGTCAGCGTGCCGAAGAACGGGTGCGTGGCGACCTTGAAGGCGAGGGCCGAGAACGGCTCGTCCTTGCTCGGCGCACGCGTGAGCTCGACGCTCTCGTCGCCCGGCTTGTGACCGATCATCGGGGGGACGTCGAGCGGCGACGGGAGGTAGTCCACGACGGCGTCGAGCATCGGCTGCACTCCGCGGTTCTTGAACGCCGAGCCGCAGAAGACCGGGTAGAGCTCGGAGTTGACCGTGAGCTTGCGGATGCCGCCCTTGATCTCCTCCGGGGTCAGCTCCTCGCCACCGAGGTACTTCTCCATGAGGGCGTCGTCGGACTCGGCGACGCGCTCGACGAGGGCCATGCGGTACTCCTCGGCCTTGGCCTGGAGGTCCGCGGGGATCTCGGCGATCTCGTACTTGGCGCCCATGGTCACGTCGCCCTTGGCGTCGCCGGGCCACACGAGGGCACGCATGTAGACGAGGTCGATGACACCGAGGAAGTCGTTCTCGGCACCGATCGGGAGCTGCATGACGAGGGGCTCCGCACCGAGGCGGTCCTTGATCGTCTGCACGGTGAAGTAGAAGTCCGCGCCGAGCTTGTCCATCTTGTTGACGAAGCAGATGCGGGGCACGTCGTACTTGTCGGCCTGGCGCCACACCGTCTCGGACTGGGGCTCGACGCCCTCCTTGCCGTCGAACACCGCGACGGCACCGTCGAGGACGCGCAGCGAGCGCTCCACCTCGACCGTGAAGTCGACGTGCCCGGGGGTGTCGATGATGTTGACCTGGGTGCCTTCCCAGAAGGAGGTCACGGCGGCAGACGTGATCGTGATGCCGCGCTCCTTCTCCTGCTCCATCCAGTCGGTCGTCGACGCACCGTCGTGGGTCTCACCGATCTTGTGGTTGACACCGGTGTAGAAGAGGATGCGCTCCGTCACCGTGGTCTTGCCAGCGTCGATGTGCGCCATGATGCCGATGTTGCGGACCTTCTTGAGGTCCGTCAGGACGTCGAGTGCCACGTCAGGTTTCTCGTCTCATTCGTCGTGTAGTGAAATCTAGGGGCGCCGGGGGCCACGTCTCGTGACGGGCGGGCGCGTGCCCGGCGGTATGCCGTGGAGCGAGCTCCCCGGCATACCGACCGGACCGCTGGGTCACCAGCGGTAGTGCGCGAAGGCCTTGTTGGACTCGGCCATCTTGTGCGTGTCCTCGCGGCGCTTGACAGCGGCACCGAGGCCGTTGCTCGCGTCGAGGATCTCGTTCATGAGGCGCTCGGTCATCGTCTTCTCGCGACGCTGCCGCGAGTAGCCGACGAGCCAGCGCAGGGCGAGCGTGGTCGAGCGGTTGGGCTTGACCTCGATCGGCACCTGGTAGGTCGCGCCACCGACGCGACGGCTCTTGACCTCCATGGCCGGCTTGACGTTGTCGAGCGCACGCTTGAGCGTGGCGACGGGGTCGGTGCCGGTCTTGCCGCGGACGCCCTCGAGGGCGCCGTAGACGATCGTCTCGGCGATGGACTTCTTGCCGTCGAGGAGGATCTTGTTGACGAGCTGCGTGACGAGCGGGCTGGCGTAGACCGGGTCGACGACGAGCGGGCGCTTCGGAGCGGGTCCCTTACGAGGCATCAGCTCTTCTCCTTCTTCGCGCCGTAACGGCTACGAGCCTGCTTGCGGTTCTTGACACCCTGGGTGTCGAGCGTGCCGCGGACGATCTTGTAACGCACACCCGGGAGGTCCTTCACACGACCACCGCGCACGAGCACGATCGAGTGCTCCTGCAGGTTGTGGCCGACGCCGGGGATGTAGGCCGTGACCTCGATGCCGCTGGAGAGGCGCACGCGGGCGACCTTGCGCAGGGCAGAGTTCGGCTTCTTGGGGGTGGTGGTGTACACGCGGGTGCACACACCGCGGCGCTGGGGCGAACCCTTGAGCGCCGGGGTCTTGGCCTTCGTGGCCTTGTCCTGGCGGCCCTTACGGACCAGCTGGTTGATGGTAGGCAACCTGGTTACTCCATAACGTTGCTCGTTGTCAGTCGTCCGGAAGGACGACTCCTTGGCTGTTCGGCACCTCGACCCCCGAGGTCGGGCGTGTCGGTACCGGTACTCCCCCCTGCACTCCCCCGCTTCACGACGCCCGGACGGCGGTCGGTCAGCAGGATTGCCCGGCGGAAGGTGTGCTCTGGACCGCAGTGATGTCACGTCCGCGAGGAGCGGGCGGACAGGGCACCGGGGCCGTCATCGCGCATGCCTGAATGCGTGCCTCAGACACAGTGTTCAAGCGTACCGGGGCGCGGCACGCCGACCAAATCGGTGAGACCGGCCCTGACCGGCCGGATGGGGTATGCCGTCCCGCGCGCTCAGGCACGGACGGGACGCGTGCGCCTGGCGGGGAGCGCCGGGCGTCCGGTCACCCGAGACGCCAGTCGCCGGCATACATGTGCAGGACGGGCACGCCGAGGGCCTCGCGGGCCCGGGAGGCCCAGTCGGTGTGGAAGGTGTCCTCGACGGCGTGGGGCTCGGTGACGACGACGACCTCCTGGGCCCCGAGCCGCGCGACCTCCTCGACGAGCGTCGGCATCGGGTCGTCGGCCGTGATCTCGCCGGTGGCCACGACGGAGTGGCTCTCGAACTCGGCGAGGGTGCGCGACAGGGCCGTGTCGGCGTCGGCGTGCGCCTCGCTCCGGTCGACGGGGCGCAGCGACTCGAGCGCCTCGCGCATCTCGAAGAGGCTGAGGTGGTTGAGGAAGGAGCTGAGCAGGTTGCGGTCCGTGTCCGCCGGCACGAGCACGCGGTAGGTGGGCGACTCCTCCTCGTGGAGCGCGACGATCTTGTCGACGTCGACCGGCTTGAGCGCCTCCTCCGTGAGCACGATGATCGCGGGCGTGGGGCCGCCGTCGGCGGGGTCCGCGCCGTCGGCCGCGGCAGGCCGGACCGGCGCGGCGGACTCGCCAGCAGCGGTGGGGGCGGGGGCGGCGAGCTCGTCGGGCTCTGGCGCGTTCGGCACGGCGGCCGTGGGCTCGGTCATGCGACCACCCTACCGAGGGCCGGAGACGTCATCGCACGGCCTCGAACGTCCTCCGGCGTACTGGCCGGCCCGGCTCCCCTGCCGGAACGCCGCTGGGCCGGCTCCCCTGTCGGGAAGCCGGCCCAGCGGCATACGTGATGCACGAGAGGTGGTCACCGGCCGCCGCTCACGCGGCGGCCGGTGATCCGGTCAGAACTGGTCGAGACCGAGGGCCTCGTCGTCCAGACGGATGGCCTCGCCCGTGCCCGAACCGAAGCCTGCGTAGTCGTAGGCGTCGTAGCTCGGCAGGGAGTACATCGCGGCCTTGGCCTCCTCGGTGGGCTCGACCTTGACGTTCCGGTAGCGGGGCAGGCCCGTGCCGGCAGGGATGAGCTTTCCGAGGATGACGTTCTCCTTGAGGCCGAGCAGCGGGTCGGACTTGGCCTCCATGGCGGCCTGCGTGAGCACGCGGGTCGTCTCCTGGAAGGACGCGGCCGACAGCCACGACTCCGTCGCGAGCGAGGCCTTGGTGATGCCCATGAGCTCGGGACGACCGGCGGCCGGACGGCCACCCTCGGCCATGACGCGACGGTTCTCGTCCTCGAAGCGACCACGCTCGGCGAGCTCGCCGGGCAGCAGGTCGGCGTCGCCGGCCTCGATGATCGTCACGCGACGCAGCATCTGGCGCACGATGACCTCGATGTGCTTGTCGTGGATCGACACACCCTGCTGGCGGTACACGCGCTGGACCTCGTCCACCAGGTGCTTCTGCGCAGCGCGCGGGCCGAGGATGCGAAGGACCTGCTTGGGGTCGATCGCGCCCTGGACCAGCTTGGTGCCGACCTCGACGTGGTCGCCGTCGGCGACGACGAGGCGCGAGCGCTTGCTCACCGGGTAGGCGTGCTGCTCGGAGCCGTCGTCCGGCGTGAGCAGGATGCGACGCGCCTTGTCGGTGTCCTCGATCTCGACGCGGCCGGTGGCCTCGGCGATCGGGGCGACACCCTTGGGGGTGCGCGCCTCGAACAGCTCGACGACACGCGGCAGACCCTGGGTGATGTCGTCGGCCGCAGCCGCACCACCGGTGTGGAAGGTACGCATCGTCAGCTGCGTGCCGGGCTCACCGATCGACTGGGCCGCGATGATGCCGACGGCCTCGCCGATGTCGACGAGCTTGCCCGTCGCGAGCGAACGGCCGTAGCAGGCGGCACAGGTGCCGACCTTGCTGTCGCAGGTGAGGACCGAACGGATCCGCACCTCGTCGACACCGGCCGCGTAGAGCGCGTCGATGACGACGTCACCGAGGTCGATGCCGGCGACGGCGAGGGTCTCGCCGTCGACGACGACGTCCTCGGCCAGCGTGCGGGCGTAGACCGAGGCCTCGACGACCTCGCTCGGCGCACGCGTGCCCGTGGTCTCGTTGACCTGGGCGATCGGCAGCTTGAGGCCACGCTCGGTGCCGCAGTCGTCCTCACGGATGATGACGTCCTGCGACACGTCGACGAGACGACGCGTCAGGTAGCCCGAGTCGGCGGTACGCAGAGCCGTGTCGGCCAGACCCTTACGGGCACCGTGCGTCGAGATGAAGAACTCGAGCACCGTGAGGCCCTCACGGAAGTTCGCCTTGATCGGGCGCGGGATGATCTCGCCCTTCGGGTTGGCCATGAGGCCTCGCATGCCGGCGATCTGACGGATCTGGAACCAGTTACCACCAGCGCCCGAGGACACCATCCGGTAGATGGGGTTCGTGCGCGGGAAGTTGGTCTCCATCTCCTTGGCGACCTGGTTGGACGCCTGGGTCCAGATCTCGACGAGCTCCTGGCGACGCTCGTCGTCGGTGATCAGACCGCGCTCGTACTGCGTCTGGACCTTGGCGGCCTTGGTCTCGTAGCCCTCGAGGATGTTCGTCTTGTTGTCCGGCGTCGTGACGTCGGAGATCGCGACGGTGCAGCCCGAGCGGGTCGACCAGTGGAAACCGGCCTCCTTCAGGGCGTCGAGGGACGCGGCGACCTGGACCTTGGAGTAGCGCTCCGCGAGGTCGTTGACGATCGCCGAGAGACGCTTGCGGTCGACCGGGCGGTTCTCGAACGGGTAGTCGAGCGGCAGCGTGTCGTTGAAGATGGCGCGGCCGAGCGTCGTCTCGAGCGTGATGCTCGGGACGATGCCGTCCTCGCCGGCCTCGACACCCTCGGGCAGCTCGAAGCCGGCCGGGGGCACCGCGTCCGTCAGGCGCAGCTTGATCGCCGAGCCGAGCAGGATCTCGCCACGGTCGAAGGCCATGCGGGCCTCGGACGGGGACGAGAACGCACGACCCGCACCCGGGCCGCCGCCGTCGAGGGCGTCGGTCAGGTGGTAGATGCCGGTGATCATGTCCTGGGTGGGCATGGTCACGGGGCGACCGTCGGCCGGCTTCAGGATGTTGTTGCTCGACAGCATGAGGATGCGGGCCTCGGCCTGCGCCTCTGCCGACAGCGGCACGTGGACGGCCATCTGGTCACCGTCGAAGTCGGCGTTGAAGGCCGAGCAGACGAGCGGGTGGATCTGGATGGCCTTGCCCTCGACGAGCTGCGGCTCGAACGCCTGGATGCCGAGTCGGTGCAGCGTGGGTGCGCGGTTGAGCAGCACGGGGTGCTCGGTGATGACCTCTTCGAGGACGTCCCACACGACCGGACGGGCACGCTCGACCATGCGCTTGGCCGACTTGATGTTCTGCGCGTGGTCGAGGTCGACCAGGCGCTTCATCACGAACGGCTTGAAGAGCTCGAGCGCCATCTGCTTGGGCAGACCGCACTGGTGCAGCTTCAGCTGCGGGCCGACGACGATGACCGAACGGCCGGAGTAGTCGACGCGCTTGCCGAGCAGGTTCTGGCGGAAACGACCCTGCTTGCCCTTGAGCATGTCGGACAGCGACTTGAGCGGACGGTTGCCGGGGCCCGTGACCGGGCGACCACGACGGCCGTTGTCGAAGAGGCTGTCGACGGCCTCCTGGAGCATGCGCTTCTCGTTGTTGACGATGATCTCGGGGGCACCGAGGTCGAGCAGGCGCTTCAGGCGGTTGTTGCGGTTGATGACGCGACGGTAGAGGTCGTTGAGGTCCGACGTCGCGAAACGGCCACCGTCGAGCTGCACCATCGGGCGCAGGTCCGGCGGGATGACCGGGATCGCGTCGAGGACCATGCCCGACGGGTGGTTCGTCGTCATCTGGAAGGCGTTGACGACCTTGAGGCGCTTGATGGCGCGGGTCTTCTTCTGGCCCTTGCCGGTGGCGATGATCTCCTGGAGGAGGTCCGCCTCGGCGTCGAGGTCGAAGGACTCGAGGCGCTTCTGGATCGCCGCGGCGCCCATGCCACCCTCGAAGTACAGACCGAAGCGGTCACGCATCTCGCGGTAGAGGATCTCGTCGCCCTCGAGGTCCTGGACCTTGAGGTTCTTGAAGCGGTCCCAGACCTGCTCGAGGCGCTCGACCTGCTGGTCGGCACGCTTGCGGATGTTGTTCATCTCGCGCTCGGCCTGGTCGCGGACCTTGCGCTTCGCGTCGGCCTTGGCACCCTCGGCCTCGAGCTCGGCGACGTTGCGCTCGAGCAGCTGCGCGCGGGACTCGACGTCCGCGTCGCGGCGGTTCTCGATCTCCTTCTTCTCGACCTGGATCTGCGCCTCGAGCGAGGGCAGGTCGGCGTGACGCTGGTCCTCGTCGACGGAGGTGATCATGTAGGCCGCGAAGTAGATGACCTTCTCGAGGTCCTTCGGGGCGAGGTCGAGCAGGTAGCCGAGGCGGCTCGGGACACCCTTGAAGTACCAGATGTGGGTGACGGGGGCGGCGAGCTCGATGTGGCCCATCCGCTCACGACGCACCTTGGCGCGGGTGACCTCGACGCCACAGCGCTCACAGATGATGCCCTTGAAGCGGACGCGCTTGTACTTGCCGCAGTTGCACTCCCAGTCCCGGGTCGGGCCGAAGATGCGCTCGCAGAACAGGCCCTCCTTCTCGGGCTTGAGCGTGCGGTAGTTGATGGTCTCGGGCTTCTTGACCTCGCCGTGGCTCCACTGGCGGATGGACTCCGCAGTGGCAAGGCCGATGCGCAGCTCGTCGAAGAAGTTGACGTCGAGCACGTGGTTCCTTCTCTCGTAACTCTCGTTAAGTCTTTGGTCTGAGGGGGATTCGTTGACGAGGGGGCGTATGCCGCTGAGCGGGCCCAGCGGCATACGCACCGCTTGTCGTTAGGGGGCCTTCTCAGACCTCTTCGACGCTGGACGGCTCACGCCGGCTCAGGTCGATGCCGAGCTCCTCCGCTGCGCGGAAGACCTCTTCGTCGGACTCCTTCATCTCGATCGTGGTGCCGTCGCTGCTCAGGACCTCGACGTTGAGACACAGCGACTGCATCTCCTTGAGGAGGACCTTGAACGACTCCGGGATGCCCGAGTCGGGGATGTTCTCGCCCTTGACGATCGCCTCGTAGACCTTCACGCGGCCGGGGACGTCGTCCGACTTGATCGTCAGCAGCTCCTGGAGCGTGTAGGCAGCGCCGTACGCCTCGAGGGCCCAGACCTCCATCTCACCGAAGCGCTGGCCACCGAACTGGGCCTTACCGCCGAGCGGCTGCTGGGTGATCATCGAGTAGGGACCCGTGGAGCGAGCGTGGATCTTGTCGTCGACGAGGTGGTGGAGCTTGAGGATGTACATGTAGCCGACCGCGACGGGCTCCGGGAACGGCTCGCCGGAGCGGCCGTCGAAGAGGCGCGTCTTGCCCGAGGCGTCGATGAGGCGGACCCCGTCGCGCGTCTTGAGCGTCGAGTCGAGCAGACCGGTGACGACGTCCTCGGAGGCACCGTCGAAGACCGGCGTCGCCACGCGCGAGCCCGCGGGGGCCTCGTGCGCGTCGACCGCGATCTCCTTGGCCCACTCCGGGTTGCCCTCGATCTTCCAGCCGCGGCTGGCAGCCCAGCCGAGGTGCAGCTCGAGGATCTGGCCGAGGTTCATTCGACGCGGCACACCGTGCGGGTTGAGCACGACGTCGACCGGCGTGCCGTCCTCGAGGAAGGGCATGTCCTCGACCGGGAGGATCTTGGAGATGACACCCTTGTTGCCGTGGCGGCCGGCGAGCTTGTCACCGTCGGTGATCTTGCGCTTGTTGGCCACGTAGACGCGGACGAGCTGGTTGACGCCCGGCGGCAGGTCGTCGCCGAGGTCGGCGCGGAACTCCTTGACGCCGATGACCGTGCCGGTCTCGCCGTGGGGCACCTTGAGGCTCGTGTCGCGGACCTCGCGGGCCTTCTCACCGAAGATGGCGCGCAGCAGGCGCTCCTCCGGCGTCAGCTCGGTCTCACCCTTGGGCGTGACCTTGCCGACGAGCAGGTCGCCGTCGCGGACCTCGGCGCCGACGCGGATGATGCCGCGCTCGTCGAGGTCGGCCAGGACCTCCTCGGAGACGTTCGGGATGTCCCGGGTGATCTCCTCGGGGCCGAGCTTGGTGTCACGGGCATCGACCTCGTGCTCCTCGATGTGGATCGAGGAGAGGACGTCGTCCTGGACCAGGCGCTGGCTGAGGATGATCGCGTCCTCGTAGTTGTGGCCCTCCCACGACATGAACGCGACGAGCAGGTTGCGCCCGAGCGCCATCTCGCCGCCGTCGGTCGCGGGACCGTCGGCGATGACGCCGCCGGCCTCGAGCCGGTCGCCCTCGTTGACGACGACGACCTGGTTGTAGCTCGTGCCCTGGTTGGAGCGCGCGAACTTGGCGATGCGGTACGTCTGGTACGTGCCGTCGTCGTTGGCGACGGTGACGAGGTCAGCCGACACCTCCTGGACGACACCGGCCTTCTCGGCACGGACGACGTCGCCCGAGTCGAGGGCGGCGCGGAACTCCATGCCGGTGCCGACGATGGGCGCCTCGCTCTTGACGAGCGGGACGGCCTGACGCTGCATGTTGGCGCCCATGAGGGCACGGTTGGCGTCGTCGTGCTCGAGGAAGGGGATCATCGCGGTCGCGGCCGAGACCATCTGGCGCGGCGAGACGTCCATGTAGTCGACCTCGTCGCCGGGGACGAGCTCGACCTCTCCACCCTTGGTGCGCACGAGCACGCGGTCCTCGGTGAAGTTGTTCTGCTTGTCGAGCGGCGCGTTGGCCTGCGCCACGACGTAGCGGTCCTCCTCGTCGGCGGACAGGTAGTCGATCTCGTCGGTGACGTGACCGTCACGCACCTTGCGGTACGGCGTCTCGATGAAGCCGAACGCGTTGATGCGACCGTAGGACGCGAGCGAGCCGATGAGGCCGATGTTCGGGCCTTCCGGGGTCTCGATCGGGCACATGCGGCCGTAGTGCGACGGGTGGACGTCACGGACCTCCATCTGGGCGCGGTCACGGGAGATACCACCCGGGCCGAGCGCGGACAGACGACGCTTGTGCGTCAGGCCCGCGAGCGGGTTGTTCTGGTCCATGAACTGGGAGAGCTGCGACGTGCCGAAGAACTCCTTGATCGAGGCCACCACGGGGCGGATGTTGATCAGGGTCTGCGGCGTGATCGCCTCGACGTCCTGCGTGGTCATGCGCTCGCGGACGACGCGCTCCATGCGGGACAGGCCGGTGCGGACCTGGTTCTGGATGAGCTCGCCGACGGAGCGGAGGCGACGGTTGCCGAAGTGGTCGATGTCGTCGACCTCGACGCGGACGTCGATCTCCTCGCCGTTCTTCGTGCCCTTCATCGAGTCCTGGCCGTCGTGCAGCGTGACGATGAACTTGATCGTCTTGACGATGTCGTCGATCGACAGGGTCGAGTCGTTGATCGAGGCGTCGAGACCGAGCTTCTTGTTGACCTTGTAGCGGCCCACCTTGGCGAGGTCGTAGCGCTTGCCGTTGAAGTAGAGGTTGTCGAGCAGCGTCTGCGCGGCCTCCTTGGTCGGCGGCTCGCCCGGGCGCAGCTTGCGGTAGATGTCGAGCAGCGCGTCGTCCTGGCCCTGGGTGTGGTCCTTCTCCAGGGTGAGGCGCATCGACTCGAACTCGCCGAACTCCTCGAGGATCTGGGCCTCGGTCCAGCCGAGGGCCTTGAGGAGCACCGTGACCGACTGCTTGCGCTTGCGGTCGACGCGGACGCCGACCATGTCGCGCTTGTCGATCTCGAACTCGAGCCAGGCGCCGCGGCTCGGGATGATCTTGGCCGTGTAGATGTCCTTGTCGGACGTCTTGTCGGGCGTGCGCTCGAAGTAGACGCCCGGGCTGCGGACGAGCTGCGAGACGACGACACGCTCGGTGCCGTTGATGATGAAGGTGCCGCGCTCGGTCATGAGCGGGAAGTCACCCATGAAGACCGTCTGGCTCTTGATCTCGCCCGTCTGGGCGTTCATGAACTCGGCGGTGACGAAGAGCGGTGCGTCGTACGTCTGGTCGCGCTCCTTGCACGACTCGATCGTCTTGCGGGTCTCCTCGAAGCGGTGGTCGCGGAACGACAGCGACATGGAGCCGCTGAAGTCCTCGATCGGGGAGATCTCCTCGAAGATCTCCTCGAGCCCGGACCGGTCGGGGACGTCGGTGCGTCCCTCGGCCTTGGCCGCGGCGACGCGAGCCTGCCAGCGCTCGTTGCCGAGCAGCCAGTCGAAGCTCTCCGTCTGAAGCGCCAGGAGGTCGGGGACCTCGAGTGGTTCGCGAATCTTCGCGAAGGACAGACGCCCCGAAGGGGTCTGTGCGGTGGACATGTTCGTCGCAGTACGCGAGGCAGCCAAGGAGGGTCCTTCCACGGGCCTTTTTCGAATCTTCAGATCCGCGTTGCCGCATGGCTCCGCTCGCGGGTCCCGAGGTCAGGCCGGATGCCGGATGGCATGGTGAGTGGCCTGACCGAGGTCGCGAAGGGTGGGCATGGGCAGCGCAAAGGCCTAGCCTACCCACAAAGGGCAGGAGTGTCCAGCCGGGTCAAGGAGCGGAGGTCTCCTGACGAGGCGTGTCCGGGGCGAACCGACCGGACGCCCTCGACGTGACCTGCCACGCCCCCCGGACCGGGAGCTCGCGATGCGAACGCGACGAATATGGCCCTCCGCGGGGCCGACGTCAAGACCCGCTGTCGTCCAGGCGCGTCGCGACACGCCGCGTAGGCGCGCCCGGAACCCCTCTGACCTGCACCGACACCGCGTCAGACTGAGCCGATACCAGGCCCCGAGGACGTCCCCGCCCTAGCATGGAGCACGCCAGAGATTCGTTGACGTCTCCTTCCGAGAGGGAAGCCATGTCCGATCCGAACCCGCCCGAGCAGCCGTCCTTCAACCGTCCCGCCGGCGGTGACCCCACGACGCCGCTGGCGAGCAGCGCGGGCGGTCCGACCGGCCCGAGCTCCCCGCCGCCGCCCGCCGCGCCGGGCAGCATGCCGCCCTCGTCGGCCACCGGCGGTGCCGGCGCTCCCCCGCCACCGCCGGTGGCCCCCGCAGGCACCGGAGGCACGGGCGCCCCGGGAGGTTTCGGCGGCCCCACCGGCCCGACGGGCCCGACCGGCGGTCCCAGCGGGATGTCGAGCATCCCCGACCCGGCCAAGGAGGGCGCGGGCTTCTTCACCGCCCTCTTCGACTTCAGCTTCACCAACTTCGTCACGCCGATCCTCGTGCGCTTCGTCTACCTCCTGGCGACGGTCGCGCTCGTGGCGAGCTGGCTCATCTTCGTCATCATCGGCTTCACCCAGAACTTCGGGACCGGCCTCGCGGCGCTCATCCTCGGTCCGGTCTTCGTCGTCATCTACCTCGCCGTCATCAGGATGACCCTGGAGTTCTACCTCTCGGTCGTGCGCATGAGCGAGGACGTCCACAAGAGGCTGCCGCAGGCCTGACCAACGGCCCGACGGGTCAGCCGGCTGTGCGAGTGGGCACCTTCCCTGCGGGGAGGTGCCCACTCGCACATCGCGCTGCCGGCCCCGGGACCACGGAGGCCGCGACCTCAGAGGGTCGGCTGCTGCTGGGTGATGCAGTGGATGCCTCCACCGCGGTCGAAGAGCGGGCGGGCGTCGACCCCCACCACCTGACGGCCGGGGTAGGCCTCGGCGAGGACCGCGAGGGACGCGTCGTCCTGCTCGTCGCCGAACGTGCACGCGATGACCCCGTCGTTGACGACGAGGTGGTTGATGTAGGACCAGTCCACCGGCCCGTCGGCGTCGGCCAGGGTCCGGGGCGCCGGCACCCCCACGACCTCGAACCGCTCGCCCCGTGCGTCGCGGGCGTCCTCGAGCACCTCGCGCAGCTGCCGCGACACGGCGTGGTCGGGGTGCGAGGGGTCCTGCTGCTCGTGGAGCAGCACGACGCCGGGCCTCGCGATCGTGGCGACGATGTCGACGTGGCCGCGCGTGCCGAACTCGTCGTAGTCGCGGGTGAGGCCCCGCGGGAGCCACACGCACGTCGTCGCGCCGATGGTGCGCGCGAGCTCGTCCTCGACGTCGGCGCGGGTCAGCCCCGGGTTGCGGCCGGGGTCGAGCTGCACCGTCTCGGTGAGCAGCACCGTGCCGAGGCCGTCGACGTGGATGCCGCCTCCCTCGTTGACGAGGGACGAGCCGATGACCTCGGCCCCGGTGAGGCCGCCGACGAAGGCGCCGATGCGCGAGTCGTGCTCCCAGCTGGCCCAGGACTGGGCGCCCCAGCCGTTGAAGACCCAGTCGACGGCGCCCAGACGCGTGCCGTCGGCGGAACGGACGAAGGTCGGACCGATGTCGCGCATCCACGCGTCGTCGAGGGCGGCGGGCACGAGCTCGATCTCCGGGTGCAGGAGCTGCCGGGCCACGGCCAGGTCGTCGGGGACGACGACCATCCGGACCGGCTCGAACCCGGCGACGGCGTTGGCGACGGCTGCCCAGGTGCCCCGGGCCGTGGCCACCTCGTCCGAGGTGGCGCCGAGCGTGTAGCCCTGGCTCGGCCAGGCCATCCACGTGCAGTCGTGGCGGTCGGTCTCCGACGGCATCACCCAGCCGGCCGGCTGGCCGGCGGCGGACTCCCCCGACGCCGGGGCGGGGTCGGTCACTGCTGGACCTCGCGACGGTGGTCGTCGCGCACGGGGGCGGTCAGGGCGGCATACGAGTCGGGACGCCGGGTCGCGAGGAAGGGGAAGAGCTCGAGCCAGTCACGGCGCTGCGCGAGGTCGAGGTCGGCGACGAGGACGGCGGCCTCGTCTCGGGGCGCCTGGACGAGGACGCGACCGTAGGGGTCGGAGATGAAGGAGCTGCCGTAGAAGGTGATGAGCCCCTCGGTGCCGAACCGGTTGGGCACGACCATGAAGAGGCCGTTGGCGATGCCGTTGCCGACGATGACCTGCTGCCAGAGCGGCTGGGTGTCGAAGTCGGGGTGGTCCGGCTCGGAGCCGATGGCGGTCGGGTAGCAGAGCACCTCGGCGCCGCCGAGGGAGTAGAGGCGTGCGACCTCGGGGAACCACTCGTCCCAGCAGGTCGGCAGGCCGAGCCGGAGCGACGGGTCCTCGAGGGCGACGACCGGGTAGGCGTCGTCCGGCGGCCCGGGACGGAAGTACTTGTCCTCGTAGTAGCCGGCGGTGACGGGGATGTGGGTCTTGCGCGTGCGCGCCACGACCTGCCCGTCGGGTGCGACCACGACGGCGGTGTTGAAGCCGAGACCGTCGCCCTGCTCGGCGCGCTCGTAGAGCGAGGCGTGGACGTGGACCCCGAAGTCGCGGGCCGCGGCCCGGGCGAACGTCACCGTGGGCCCGGTCGCGAGGTCCTCTGCCGTCGCGGAGGGCGTGCCCTCGGGCAGCGTGTCGGCCGGGTAGCGGGACAGCGTCAGCTCCGGGAGGAACACGACCTTCGCCCCGGCCTCGGCCGCCGTGCGGATGCCGTCGCGCAGGGTGTCGACGAGCGCGGCCGCGTCCTCGACCCACTCGTGCTGGACGAGGGCGACACGGACGGGCGGCGCCTGCGGCTGGTCGACGCGGGCGAGGGACTCTGGGACGCCATTGGCCTGGATGAGCTTCACAGCGTGAAGTATGCCAACACCCGGGGGCTCGGGGCCGCCGCCGGCCGGTGCCCCCGAGCCCTCGTCGGATCCCGCACGACCCCGACCCGGCGGTGGTCCCGCGGCGCGGGGCGCCGTGGGAGCCGGACGGCCGACTCAGTACGCGGACAGCTCGCTCACGAGCCAGCGGTCGCCGACCTTGCGCATCGTCGCGATGACGCGGTTCTGGTCGATGGCCGGCGTGGGCTGCGCCTTGGTCGTCGTGGCCTGGTTGACGAAGGCCATGACGCGGACCGTCGTGCCGTCGCCACCGTCGCCGTCGGCGTCCATGACCCCGGCGTCGTAGACCTTGGCCTGGACCGTCGCGTCGTTCTTGACCGCCATCGGCTTGATGTCGGTGGCCGCCACCTTGGTGAACTGGTCCTTGAACGGCGAGGTGAGCTCGGGCGTCACCTCCCCGACGTGCTTGTCGAACGTCGAGCCGCTGTAGCTGAGCAGGCTCTCGAGCGTGGTGCGGGCCGAGCCGACCGCGGCGGTGCGGTCGCCGTCGCTGACGGTCGGTCGCAGCGCGTAGACGAGCGAGGCAGCGAGGACCGCGAGGGCCAGGGTGGCCCCGATCGCGGAGGCCCACAGGCCGGCGGACGCACGCGGCGTCCTCGCCTCGCCCGGCTCCTCGGACTGCGCCACGCCCATCGGCTCCTCGGACGCCTCGGACGCCTCGCCGGACCGGGACGCCCCGGGCGCCGTGCGCTGCCCGGGCTCGGCGGTCGCCACGCTCCTCGCGACCGTGCGACGAGCCGCCGGGGTCCGGTCGCTGCGCGGCGTCGAGGACGCCTCGGGGGCGCCCGCCCCGCGGGTGTCGACCTCCGTGTCCGGCGCGACAGTGGTCGCCCGGCCGTCGGTCGGGTCGCCGGCCGCGGCGGGCAGCGGGTCGAGGACGAGCGTGGACGAGGGGGCCTCGGTGGTGCCGGAGGCGCGACGGCGGGCACCGGCCACGCGCTTGCGGGGTCCGGGCGTACCGGCCTGGCCGACGGGGCGGCGGGAGTCAGCTGACGAAGTCAAGGGAGCTCACCTTCCACGCGTCGCCGACCTTCACGAGGTCGAGACGGAGCCGATAGGTCTTCTTCTCGGGCTGCGGGGTCGAGGCGTTCGAGGTCGGGGCCACGACGCCCACGATGACCTTGGCCGAGTCCTCGTCGGCCGAGACGAGCGAGGCCTCGGCCCGCTCCACGGTCGAGACGGTCTTGTTGGCCGTGACGACGGGCTTGAGCTGGGCCAGCGTGGACGCGTACTCCTTCTGGAACGCCCCGGTGGACCCGTCGAGCACCCGCTTGGTGTCGGCATCGAACGACGCGGCGTCCATCGTCACGAAGTTGACGGCGATCTGGCGTCCGGCGGCGAGGGCCGCGGCCCCGTCGTCCGTCTGGCGCTGCTGCTGCCAGGTCGCGCGACCGAGCGTGGCCGAGACGGCGACCGCGGCGAGCAGGAACAGCGCCATCAGGCCCCAGAGCAGCCGGGGGGTGGGGCGCCACGTGCGGACACCCCTAAGGCCCGCACGTGGCGCGTCGTGGGGACCGGAGCCCACGTCGCCAGCGGTGTCCGCGTCGCGGGGGTCCGGTTCGTCGGAGCCGTCGGGCGTGCTCGGGAGCCGCCCGGTCTCCGGGTGGGTGGTGACCATCGTCATCGAGGGGTTTCCTTCCGTCACCGGCTAGCGGAGCGCCTCCTGCATCATCCAGAGCCAGCTCGTGCCGTTGTCGGTCCGTCCGTCACCGGCCGGAGCGACCGGGGACTGGACTGACAACGACTCGGGGCGCCCGGAGGTCACGGCCTGGTTGCCGAGAGCCACGGGTGTCGCCCCGAAGGCCATCGGGTAGCTCTGGCCGCCCTGGCCCCCGCGCGTCGGTTTCGGCGCGTTCTGCGCGCCCCGGACGTCGGTCCCGGAGCCTCGCGCGGCGGCGCAGTGGGCGTCGAGGTTCACCGGCGGCAACCCCGTCGTCTGGTGCGGGTCGATCTTCTTGGTGCCCTCGTAGCCGGCCTCGCACGCCTTGGGATCGTCGACGTTGAGGACGAGCCCGAAGTGGGCGGTGCCGTCGCCGGGCACGACCGTGAAGCCGCCGGTCACGACGTCGGGGTAAGTGACGAGCAGCTGCTCGATGCCGTCGAGGCGCGCGGTCGTCACGTTGCCGATGGTGATGAAGTTGGCCAGGAGCGCGGCCAGGCTCTGCTTGTTCTCGGAGATCAGGGCGTCGAGCTGCTCGACGGCGACCGAGCCGCGGTCGAGCACGAGCCGCAGGTCGGGGTCGGACTGGCGCAGGGTGTCGGCGACGTCGGCGAAGCCGGACACGCTCGTGCGGATGTCGGCGCCGCTCTTGACCTGGGTGTCGAGCACGATGCGTCCGTCGTCGATGAGCTTGGTGGTCTGCGGCAGCGCCTCGGTGGCCGCTGCGGTCAGGGCGTCGCCCGAGTCGACCAGCCGCTGCAGGTCCGTGCCGCCGCCCTTGAACGCCTGCGCCAGCTCGTCGACGGTCGTCACGAGGGCGCCGCGGGGCACGGACGCGACGGTGTCGTTCACGTGCTGGAGCAGCTGGTCGATGCGCAGGGGGAAGGCCGTGCGGGCACGCGGGATGACGTCGCCGGCGGCGAGGAACGGGCCGCCCGCGGTGCGCGGCTGCAGGTCGAGGTACTGCTCCCCCACCGCCGAGCGGTTCTCGACGACCGCCCGGGTGTCCTTGGGGACCTCGGTGCCCCGGTCGAGGCGGGCGTCGACGGCGACCCCGTCGCCCGAGAGGCGCAGCGCCTCCACCTTGCCCACGGTGACGCCGCGGTAGGTCACCTCGGCACCGGCGAAGATGCCCCCCGACTGCGCGAGGTCGGCGGACACGACGTAGCTGCCGCCCGCGATCTTGTCGGTGAGACCGACGTAGTTGGCCGAGAGGATCGCGACGAGCGTGACGGACAGCAGGGCGAAGGCGGCCAGCTGGAGCCGGACGGTGCGGGTGATCATCGGGAGCCTCCCGTGGGGAAGAGCGTGGACCAGGAGGCCGAGTCGGCCGAGCCGGAACCGGAGGCGCTCGAGCCGAGCAGGCCGCCGGGCAGCGTCGGGGACGGCAGCCCCGTCACGGACGGGAGGGGGACCTTGGGCAGGGGCACCGAGGGCAACGGGACCGACGGCACCGGGACCGAGGGAAGCGGCAGCGACGGCACCCCGGGGACGCCCGGCACGCTGGGCAGCTTGCCCACGCCGAGGTTGCCGGCGATGGTGCCCACATTGGTGTCGAGGGTCGCCCACAGGTTGGTGAAGTCGCCCTTGATCGTGTCCTGGGCGTTGTTGGGGAAGGGATAGGTCAGCAGCAGCTGGTAGCTCTTGGGGAGGTCGTCACCCGCCTTGTTCAGCTGGCGCAGGATCGGGCTGATCGCCCGGAGGTTCGCCTCGAGGTCGGCCCGCGACCCACGGATGACCCGGGTGCCCACCTCTCCCAGGTCGCGCAGGGCGGTCAGCATCGCCGTGAGCTGGCGACGCTGGTCGGCCAGGATCGTCAGGCCCTTGGGCAGCTCCTCGAGGGCGGCGGCGATCTTCGTCTGGTTCTTCGCCAGCGTCGAGGACAGCCTGTCGATGCTGTCGATGGCGCGGACGATCTCGCCCTTCTGCGCGTCGAGTCCCCCGACGAAGGTGCCCAGCTGGGTGACGAGGTCCTTGACGTCCCCGGTGCGTCCCCGCAGGGCGTTGTCGAGCTCGCTCTCGATGGTCTTCAGCTGCGCCACGCCACCACCGTTGAGCAGCAACGACATCGCGCCGAGGACCTCCTCGACCTCGGGGTTGCGGCTCGTGCGTGACAGCGGGATGCGGTCGCCCTCCCCCAACCGCCCCTGGGGCGGCACGTCGGTCGGGGGCGCCAGCGCCACGTACTTCTCGCCGAGGAGCGAGGTCTGCTTCAGCTCGGCCGTGGCGTTGTCGGGCAGCACGACGTTGCCCGGGAGGCGCAGCCGCACCGTCGCGGTCCAGCCCGTGACCTTGATGTCCTCGACGCTGCCCACCGTGACCTGGTTGACCTTGACCGACGACTGGGGCACGAGGTCGAGCACGTCGGCGAACTCGGCCGTCACGGTGTAGGAGTTGTCGCCGGTGCCGGCACCACCCGGGAGGGGCAGGTCGTAGGCGCTGCACCCACCCAGGGCGAGCGAGGCCAGCACGACGACGACGGAGGCGCCTCGGACCCTGGAGCGGACGGCATACGTCATCGGGAACCTCCGAGCAGTCCACCGAGGGTCGGGTCGGCACCGCGGAGGTTGACCAGGCCGCTCGGCTGCGGGGCGCCTTGCAGCGCAGTGCCGCTCGGCAGGGACGGCAGGGTGGGCAGCTTGAGGAGCAGCGCCTTCTTGAGCGAGTCGCACAGCTTGGTGTTCCCGGTCTGCGTCGGGCCGGTGAGGATCGAGCACATGAGCAGCAGCGGGTCGTCGAGACCCTTGGCGTTGTTGCGCGTGTCGAGCGTGCCGGTCTGGGGGTGGTAGGCGTTCTGGAGGTTCGACAGGGCGACGGGGGCGTTCTCGAGGGTGGCGGCCAGGGCCTGCCGGTTCTTCGCGATGGTGCCCGTCACGGCGACCGCCCGGTCGAGGTCGCTCTTGAGCAGCGCGCGGTTGTCGGAGACGAAGCCGGACACCTCGTCGACGGCGATGCCGAGGCTCTGGAGGGTCGCCTTGAGGTCGCCCCGCTCCTCGCTGAGCTGCGTCGCGACCGTGGCGAGGTCGGAGTTGAGCCGGCGCACCTGGTCGTTGTTGGCGGCCAGCATCGAGGTGAAGGACTGGAGGTTCTTCACCGTGCCGAAGAGGTCCTCGCGGCTGCCGGACAGCGTCGACAGCGCGGTCGAAAGGTCGTGCACCGTGCCGTTGATCTTGTCGCCGTTGCCGTCGAGGTTGGCGGCGGAGGTGCGCAGGAGGTCGTTGAGCGCCCCGTTCTTGTTGGCGCCGTCGGGACCCAGCGCGACCATGAGGTCGTCGAGGCTCTGCGACACCCGGTCGAGCTCGACGGGAACGGCCGTGCGGTCCAACGGGATCCGAGCGCCCGCAGCCAGCGCCGGACCGGATGCGTAGACCGGGAGCAGCTGGACGTAGCGGTCCGAGACGAGGGACGGCGCGACGATGGCGGCCTTGGCCGAGGCGGGCACGCGGTACTTGTCGTCGTAGCTGAAGGTGACGTGGACGTGGTCGCCCTCTGGCGTCACGCTGTCGACCTGGCCGACCTTGACCCCGAGGATGCGCACGTCGGAACCCGGGTAGAGCCCGACCGCGCGCGTGAAGTCGGCGCTGACGGACGTCTGCCCCTGGCTGGGCCAGAAGACGATGCCCGCGGCGACGAGGCCCACGACGACGAGGCCGGTGACGATCTTGCCGAGCAGGGTCACGGGCGCGTGCAGCCGACCGAACGGCATACGCGAGGTGCTCTCACGGGCAGGCATCAGCGGCCACCTCCTGAGGTGCCGGGAAGGAGCAGGTCGGGCAGCTTGGTGCCGGGCAGCGCGAGACCCGGGGTGCCGACGGGGACGACGAGGTTGGACACCCAGGTGTCGAACCAGCGCCCGGTGCCGAGCGTGTTGGCGTAGACCCGCGTGAACGGGGCCATCGCCTGGATCGTCTTCTCGAGGTCGACGTCGTGCTTCTGGAGCATCGCCAGCGTCTTGTCGAGCTCCGCGAGGGCGGGCTTCAGCTGCGCACGGTTGTCACGGGCGAGCCCGGTCAGCTGCTGAGACAGGGCGGAGGTGTTGCGGAAGAGCGTGCGGATGTCGTCCCGGCGCTTGACCAGCTCGACCATGAGCAGGTCGGCGTCCCTGATGAGGGTGCTCACCTGCTCGTTGCGGCTGCGCACGAGACCGCTGACGCTGTTGGCCCGCTGCAGCAGCGAGCCGAGCTCGGCGTCGCGGCTGGCCACCGTGCGCGAGAGGCGCGAGAGGCCGTCGAGCGTGGCCTTGACGTACTTCGGGCTATCCTTGAACTCGGTCGCGATGACGGTCAGGGACTTCGCCAGCTGGTCGGTGTCGATGCGCTCGGTGGTCGTCGTCAGGTCCTGGAAGGCGTTGATGACGTCGTAGGAGCTGACGGTGCGCGCGACCGGGATCTGCGTGTCGGGGTCGAGCTGACCCTGGCCCTTGGGGTCGAGCGCGACGTACTTCTCCCCCAGGATCGTCTTCATCCGGATGGAGGCGCCGGTCTGCGGGCCGAAGCTCGCGTCCTCGGTGATCGTGAAGTCGACGCGGACGTGGCCGTCCTCGAGGTCGACCCCGGTCACCTTGCCCACCTTGACGCCGGCGATGCGCACGTCGTCGTCAGGCTTGATGCCGCCGGCCTCGGTGAACGCGGCGCTGTAGGAGGTGCCGCCGCCGATGATCGGCAGGTTGGAGGCATTGAAGGCCAGGTAGAGCACGACGGCGATGACGAGCAGGCCCACCGCCCCGATGGGGACGGGGTTGCGCTCACGGAAGGGGATGCTCATGACTGGCACCTCGCTGACGAAACGTCGTAGGTGGGGCTCACGCCGGGCAGGATCGGGTTACGGGTGTCGAACTTGCACAGGTAGAAGTTGAACCACGAGCCGTAGGTCGCCGTGCGGGTCAGGGTCGTGATGCGGCCGGGCGCGCCGGTGATGAAGCTCTCGAACTCCTTGACGTTCGAGGGCTTGTTGAGCGTCGTGGCCAGCGTGCGCAGCTGCGCCACGTCGTCCTTGATGAGCGGCCGGGTGGACACGAGCAGGTCGGCCGTCTCGGCGGAGAGGGTGTTGATGCCCGAGAGGGAGCGGCCGATCGTCTCGCGGTCCGCGGCCAGCCCGCTCGTGAAGCGCTGGAGCTGGTCGATGAGCGAGAGCAGCTGCTGGTCGTGGGCGTCGACGGTGCCCAGCACGGCGTTGAGGTTGTCGATGGTGCGACCTATGACGGCGTCACGGTCGGCGATCGTGGAGGTGAGGCTGGCCGTCTTGGCCAGCAACGTGTTCACGTCACCGCCCTCGCCCTGCAGGGTCTGGATGAGCAGGCCGGAGAGCTCGTTGACGTCGCTCGGCGACAGCGCCGCGAAGAGCGGCTTGAACCCGTTGAACAGGACCGTGAGGTCGAGCGCCGGGTGGGTGCGCGAGAGCGGGATCGTGGCGCCGTCGGCCAGGGGCGCGGCGGCCCCCGTGCCCTGCGTCAGCGCGAGGTAGCGCTGGCCGACGAGGTTGCGGTACTTCACCGTCACCTCGGTGCCCTGGGTCAGCACCGAGCTCTTGAGCACCGAGAAGTCGATCTCGGCGTGGGCCCCGTCCGGTCCCGCGTCGTGGGCGACACGGACGTCCGAGACCTCGCCGACCCGCACGCCGGCGATGCGGACGTCCTGGCCCGGGATGACACCGGTGGCATCGCTGACGACGGCCGTGTAGGTGGCCTTGGACCCGAACTGGATGTTGGCGATCGTCAGGGCGAGGATGCTCGTCGCGAAGAGCGTGACGGCGGCGAAGACGATGAGCTTGACGAGGGAACCCTTGACCTTCATCGGGTGCTCACCACCGTGCCGCGCATCATGGGCCCGGCGAGCAGCGTCTGGATGCCGCTCGCCCCCGGGTCGGCCGTCTGCCCGTCGGGCGTCAGGAGGGCGCCGACGACACGCTGCTCCTCGGCGGTGCCGGCCGTGCCGGAGTCCGCGGCGGAGGCGTTGCCCAGCAGCGCCTGCGGCAGGTCGCTGAAGGGCTGCGCGTTGCTCGCGGGCTGGGTGCCGTCGTCGAAGTGGTTGCCCTTGAAGGGGTTGGACTGTGAGCCGTCCGGGCTGGGCAGGCCGTAGCAGTGGGGACCGCGCTTGTCGTCCCAGCGCGGCTCCTCCCCGGGGCGGTAGGCCTTGCGGGGCGGCACGACCTCGAGGGTGATGTGGAAGGTGCCGCCGGAGAAGGCCGCGTTGGCGCGCGGCAGCCAGTTCACCAGGCCCGAGGCCACGCAGGGGTAGATGGGCGAGTACTCGGCGAGCAGCTGCAGGGTGGGCTTGCTGACCTGCCCGACCTGGATGATCCGCTGCTCGTTGTCGCGCAGGAAGCCGGCGGCCTCGTTGGCGAACCCGGCGGTGCCGACGAGGAAGGCGGCGAGCTGCTGGTCCTTGTCGACGATGGTCTTGTTGGTGACGCGCAGGGACTCGGTGAGCCGGAAGAAGTCGGGGGCCACGCCGTTGTAGAGGTCGGCGGTGTCGGCGAGCAGGCTGATGTCCTTCTGGAGCGTCGGCATGCTCGGGTTGAGGGCCTTGAAGTAGCGGTCGACGAGCGTGAGGTTGCGCCCGATCTGCTCCCCGCGGCCGTCGAGCGTGGTCGAAAGGGCGTTGAGGGTGGTCGCGAGCTTGGCCGGCTGGACCGTGCGCAGGAGCGGGTAGAGGTTGTCGAAGACCGTCTCGAGCTCGATGGCGACCTTGCTGCGGTCCTGCGGGATGACGTCGCCGGCGCGGATCGGCCGGGCCGGGGTGGCCGCCGTCACGAGGTCGACGTAGCGCTCGCCGAAGAGCGTCTTGGGCAGCAGCCGGGCGCTGACGTTGGACGGGATCTTCGCCACCTCGTCGGGCTGCAGCGCGAGCTGGAGCCGGGTCCCCGTCGGGGTCACCTCGATGCGTCGAACCTCCCCGACGAGCAGTCCGCGCAGCTTGACGTCGGAGCTCTCCTGCAGCTGGCTGCCGAGACGGTCGGTCTCGAGCGTAACCATGACCACGGGCGTGAACCGCTTCTGGAACGAGGCGATCGCGAGGCCGAGCAGCAGGGCGACGACGAGCAGGAAGACGATGCCGTATGCCTTCTGTCCCAAGCGTTTCCGCGTGTGCTGGGTGATCGGCCCGGGGGTCGACTGCGTGCTGACGTCGGTGACGCCCTCGGTCGGCGCGATGCTCATCCGGCGATCCTCACGCTCGTCGTGGCACCCCAGATGGCCAGGGAGAGGAAGAAGTCGACGATGTTGATGGCGACGATCGAGGTGCGCACCGCGGTGCCGACGGCGACGCCCACCCCGGCCGGGCCGCCCGACGCCGTGTAGCCGTAGTAGCAGTGGATCAGGATGATCACGACCGCGAAGACCATGACCTTGACGAACGACCAGAACACGTCACCCGGCGGCAGGAACAGGTGGAAGTAGTGGTCGTAGGTGCCCTCCGACTGGCCGAAGTACGCCGTCGAGATGAAGCGCGTCGCGGCATACGAGCTGAGCAGGCCCAGCACGTAGAGCGGGATGACGGCGATGAAGCCGGCGATCATGCGCGTCGTCACGAGGAAGGGCAGCGACGGGATGCCCATGACCTCGAGGGCGTCGACCTCCTCCGAGATGCGCATGGCGCCGAGCTGGGCGGTGAAGCCGCAGCCCACCGTCGCCGCGAGCGCCAGGCCCGCGACGAGCGGGGCGATCTCGCGGGTGTTGAGGTAGGCCGAGAAGAAGCCGGTGAAGGCGCCGGTACCGAGCTGCTCGAGGGAGGAGTAGCCCTGCAGCCCTACCTCGGTGCCGGTGAAGAAGGCGAGGAAGGCGATGACGCCGACGGTGCCGCCGATGACCGACAGCGCACCGGTGCCGAGGGAGACCTCGGCGAGCAGCCGCACCACCTCCTTCTTGTAGCGGCGCAGCGTGCGCCCGCTCCACGCGAGCGATCGCACGTAGAAGCGCATCTGCTCGCCGAGCGAGTCGAGCGCCCGGGCAGGCCGGGACGCGATGTCGAGCAGCCGCTCCGCGCTCGCGCTGCGGGCTGCCTGCTGGGTCTTGGTCGCCATGGGTCGCCTCCTCAGATCTTCTGCGGCACGACTTGGAAGTACACGGCCGTGATGACGAAGTTGACGACGAACAGCAGCATGAAGGTGATGACGACGCTCTGGTTGACGGCATCACCCACGCCCTTGGGTCCGCCGCCCGCGTTGAGCCCCTTGAAGGCGGCGACGACGGCTGCGATGGCGCCGAAGATCAGCGCCTTGATCTCGGCGGTCCAGAGGTCGGGCAGCTGGGCGAGCGCGGTGAAGCTCGCGATGTAGGCGCCGGGCGTGCCGCCCTGGACGATGACGTTGAAGAAGTAGCCACCGACGACGCCGACGACGGACACGAGTCCGTTGAGCAGGACCGCGACGAGCATCGAGGCGAGGACGCGCGGCACGACGAGGCGGTGGATCGGGCTGATGCCGAGCACCTCCATGGCGTCGATCTCCTCACGGATCTTGCGCGAGCCGAGGTCGGCGCAGATCGCGGAGCCACCGGCGCCGGCGATGAGCAGGGCCGTGACGATGGGGCTCGCCTCGCGGAGCACGGCGAGCACGCTCGCGGCGCCCGTGTAGGACTGGGCACCCAGCTGGCGGGTCAGCGTGCCGAGCTGCAGGGCGATGACCGCCCCGAAGGGGATCGACACGAGGGCCGTCGGCAGGATCGTGACGCTCGCGATGAACCAGGCCTGCTGGATGAACTCCTTGACCTGGAACGGGCGTTTGGGCAGCGCGCGGAACACGTCGATCGCCAGGGCGAAGAGCGAGCCGGGCTGGCGCAGGACACCGGTGAGCGGGGCGGCCATGTCAGCCCACCTCGCTCGGCTGGGCCGGTCCGGCGCCGGCGGCTCCAGCGCCTGCTGCGGCGAGCTCGGCGGTCCTGGCGTCGTCCTGCGTCGGGGCCTGCCGGACGCCCGGGATACCGGCGTTCTGCGACTCGAACGAGCCGGGCGGCGGGGTGATGCCGTTGTCGCGGCACCAGTCGCCTGCGCGTCGCTCGGCGCGACGCGGCTGGCCGTCGCTCGTCGACAGCTGGAGGGCGATCGGGGGCAGCGGGGGCAGCTCCTGGCCGGACTCGGCGGCGAGCTCGTCGGCGTCCTTCTCCTCCGACATGCCGATCGGGCCGATCGTCTGTGCGTTGAGGAACTGGCGCACGACCGGCTCCTCGGAGCTGAGCAGCATCTCGCGCGGCCCGAACATCGCGAGGTGCTTGTGGTAGAGCAGGCCGATGTTGTCGGGCACGGTCCGGGCGGTGTTGATGTCGTGCGTGACGATGAGGAAGGTGGCGTCGATCTGGGCGTTGAGGTCGACGAAGAGCTGGTTGATGTAGCTCGTGCGCACCGGGTCGAGGCCGGAGTCCGGCTCGTCGATGAGCAGGATCTCGGGGTCGAGCACCAGGGCTCGGGCCAGACCGGCGCGCTTGCGCATGCCGCCGGAGATCTCGCCGGGGAGCTTGCCCTCGGCGCCGGAGAGGCCGACGAGCTCCATCTTCTCGGTGACGATCCGCCTGATCTCGGCCTCGGTCTTCTTCGTGTGCTCGCGCAGCGGGAAGGCGACGTTGTCGTAGAGGGTCATCGACCCGAAGAGCGCCCCGTCCTGGAAGAGGACGCCGAAGAGCTTGCGCACCTCGTAGAGGTCGGCCTCGCGCAGCTGCGTCAGGTCGCGACCGTTGATGACGATCGACCCCGCGTCGGGCTTGAGCAGCCCGACGAGCGTCTTGAGGAAGACGGACTTGCCGGTGCCCGAAGGGCCCAGCATGACCGAGATCTCCCCCGCGGGAAGCGTGAGGGTCACGTCCCGCCAGATCGTCTGCGAACCGAAGGTCTTGGTCAGACCTGTGACCGCGATCTCCACACCCATGTGGCACTCACCTGTGTCTCTCTCGCCGTCTCGACTCGGCTACGGGGGAAACGACGGGACGGGGCGGAAGTTACGCGCCGGTTCGCTTACACGGACCGGGAGCACGGCGCCCGACTATCCTGTGAGGACCATGTGAACGAGGAGGCCGAATGCGCGCTCAGCTGCGGGCGTCCCAAGTCGCTCCAGGAGCCGTCCTCGAGCTCGCGGGTGAGCCTCGTCGCGTCATCGGCAGCCTCCATTTCGTCATGCCGGGCCGCGACTGGCGCGAGCACTGCCTCGAGACGGAGTCAGGTCCGCACGAGTGGCTCTCGGTCCGCCCGCGGGGCGGCCCGACCGTCGTGCACTGGACGCCGCGCTACGACCTCTTCGGGGAGCCCGACGTGGGCGGCATGACGATGGACGGGCGGGAGTGGGTCTTCGACGACTCGGGCCACGCCACCTACACCGCGACGGGCGACACGGGCACGGGGAACACCGGTTCCTGCGACTACGTCGAGCTCGTCGCCGCCGACGGGTCGGGCGCCCGGCTCGTCTTCGAGAGCTTCGACGGCGGCGTCTGGGAGGTCAGCGTCGGACGGCCCCTCGACCCGTCGCTCGTGCGCAGCTACCGAGCGCCCCACGCCTGACGCGAGTCCGTCATCGGATGTCGGCGCTCCGGCGCCCGGCCGTCGGCGCGCGTCACCCGTGGGTGGCGGTGACCTCGTGGCTGACGGAGTCCCCGTCGGCGCGCAGCGTCAGGGCGGCGATGCGCTCCTCGCCCCCGGCGTCGGTGAGGCGCCCCAGCACCTCGGCCATCCGGCCGAAGGTCTCGGGCGTCGGCACCGGGGCCTGTCCGTCGGCGTTGCCCGACAGGCCCGTGAGGCGCAGCTCGGGGTCGAGGGTGAGCGCGGCGGTCATCCGCCGGACGGGCGCGCCGCGCTGCTGCTCGATGCCCTCGCGGAGCGTGCGGGCGAGCTCGTCGAGGACGTCCGAGGTCGTATGCCGTGAGCCGGCCGTCGTCTCCGCGGTGGCCGGGGCGACCGGCTCGGGAGCAGGCTGCTCCGTGGCCGGCGTGGGTTCGGGCGTCGGCTCGGGTTCCCGCGTCGGATCAGGTTCGGGGGTGGGCTCGGGTTCGGGCGTCGGCTCGGATCCCGGCGTGGGCTCGGGCGGGGTCTGCTCCGCGTGCTGCGACACCGGGGCGGGCGGTCGCCCCTCGTCGAGGAACCCGGTCGCGGCGAACTCGATCTTGGCGAAGTCGACCTCCGCGTCACGGGCCAGCGAGTTGTCGATGACGTAGGCGAGGTTGACGGCGAGATCGGTCATGCCGGGGTGCAGTTGCTGGCCCACGAAGCGGGAGCAGAGGAGCAGGGCGTGGACCCGGACCATGGTGCGCCCCTTGCGGTCCTGGACCCGCTGCTCGACCTCCACGCGGCCGAGGTCGAAGCCGTCCTGGGGGTAGAAGTGCAGGGGCCGGTCGAGGACGAGGAGCGAGTAGTCGGGCCGGTCGGAGCCCGGGATGAGGCGGTAGAGCTCGCCGCTCAGCGGCAGCTGCCACTCGAGCTCCGGAGGGGCGGAGTCGAACCGGGTCACGGTGACGAGCGGCCCGTACCGTCCCATGGGGCTCGCCGGGCCCGTCGTCGCTGACGAGGGCGTCGCAGGTGCAGTGGGAGCCGAGTCGGTCGCGCCAGCCGTGCCGGCGGTGGCAGCCGGGGCGTCCGGGACCGGGCGGCCCTCGAACGGAACCGCCGGTCCGGACAGGTCCTCGACGGGCGCCGCGGGGAGCGGGACCGGCGGGCCGCCGGTCGGGGACGCGCCCTCCGCCGCGCTGTCGGCGTCAGACTTGTTGGTGCGCGAGAGCCATCCCATGCCGCAAACCTACCGAACAGGGTCGACGGATCGGCAGGACGTCGCGCCGCACGTCACTGCCCGCGGCGCCGGCCGTCGCGGGGGGCGGGAGGACCCGGCCGACCACCCACCTCGACCGACCAGGTCGAAGCGAGCCGGCGGCATACGCCATCGGCCGGGACGCGCGAGGAGCGGAGCTCGTGGTTACGGTGGTCCGGTGACGACAGTGAGCAAGGACGCTCCCGACCTGCAGGTCCTCGACGGGCTCGCCGGGTCCCTGACGCCGGGGGCGCTGCTGACCGAGCCCGAGAGCGTGGCCGCCTACCGGTTCGACTACACGGCTGACGCCGGGGCCGGTATGCCACTCGCCGTGGTCCGTGCGGCGAGCGCGGCCGACGTGCAGGCGACCGTGCGCTGGGCGGGGGCGCACGGCATACCGCTCGTTCCCCGCGGCGCCGGCAGCGGGCTGTCCGGCGGCTCCAACGCGGTCGATGGGTGCATCGTGCTCAGCCTCGAGCGCATGCGCGCCATCGAGGTCGATCCCGCCACGCGGACTGCCGTCGCCGAGGCGGGTGTGCTCAACGTCGAGGTCAAGCAGGCCGCCGCCGAGCACGGCCTGTGGTATCCGCCTGACCCGTCGTCGTTCGAGATCTGCTCGATCGGCGGCAACGTCGCCACCAACGCCGGCGGCCTGTGCTGCGTCAAGTACGGCGTCACCACCGACTACGTGCTCGGGCTCGACGTCGTCCTGGCCGACGGCACCCTCGTGCACCTCGGTGGCCAGCGGGTCAAGGACACCGCGGGGCTCTCGCTCGTCAAGCTCTTCGTCGGCAGCGAGGGCACCCTCGGCATCGTGACGCGCGCGACGCTGAGGCTCGTCCCGGCCCAGGCGCCGCCCGCCACCCTCGTCGCGACCTTCGACACCGTCGAGGACGCCGCCCGGGTCGTCGTCGCCGTCGGCAACACGCTGCGCGCCTCGATGATGGAGCTCATGGACCGGACGTCGGTCAACGCCGTCGAGGACCACCGCAGCATGGGGCTGGACCGCGACGCGGGCGCGATGCTGCTCGCGCAGTCCGACGCCCCCGGCGCCGCCCGGGGCGAGGAGATCGCCACCATGCAGCGACTGTGCGAGGCCGGGGGCGCCCGCGAGTGCTTCACGACGACGGATGCCGCCGAGGGCGAGATGTTCGTCGCCGCACGCCGCGCCGCGATCGTCGCCATCGAGCGACGCGGCGCGATCATGCTCGAGGACGTCGGCGTGCCGGTGCCGCGCCTGCCCGACCTGCTGACCGGCATCGCGGAGATCGCCGGCCGCCACGACGTCGAGATCCCCGTCGTCGCGCACGCCGGCGACGGCAACACCCACCCCGTCATCGTCTACCCGGCCGGCGACCCCGGCGCGAAAGAGCGTGCGGCACAAGCCTTCTCGGAGGTCATGAGCCTCGCCATCGGGCTCGGCGGCACCATCACCGGCGAGCACGGCATCGGACGCCTCAAGCGCGACGCCCTCCCCGAGCAGCTCGGACCCGACGTCATGGCCCTCACCCACCGCATCAAGCAGGCCCTCGACCCACAGGGCATCCTCAACCCCGGAGCAGGATTCTGATGACCACTCCCCCCGCCACCAGCCGCCGCCCCATCGCCGACCGGCACCTCTTCGGCCCCGGCCCGTGCAACCCCTACCCCGAGGCGACGCTCGCCCTGGCGGCTCCGCTGCTCGGGCACCTCGACCCCGACTTCCTCGCCATCATGGACGAGACGTGCGACCTGCTGCGCCACGTGTGGGGCACCGACAACCGACGCACCCTGCCGCTGTCGGCCACCGGCTCGGCCGGCATGGAGGCCGCGTTCGTCAACACGGTGCACCCGGGAGACGTCGTCGTCGTGGCCGTCAACGGGCTCTTCGGCGAGCGCATGGTCGACGTGGCCGGCCGTCACGGCGCCGAGGTCGTGCGCGTCGACCACGAGTGGGGCACGCCCGTCGACGCCGAGCGGGTCGCCTCAGCACACCCGTCCCCGAAGATCATCGCCGCCGTGCACGCCGAGACCTCGACGGGCGTCCGGTCCGACATCGCCGCCCTCGGCGCCCTCAAGGGCGACGCCCTCCTCCTCGTCGACGCCGTCACGAGCATCGGCGGCATCGAGCTGCGCGCCGACGACTGGGGCATCGACATCGGCTACGCCGGGACCCAGAAGTGCCTCGGCGTCGCACCGGGTCTGGCGCCCTTCACCATCAGCGACCGGGCCTTCGAGCGGCGGGTGCCCAAGCCGTCGTCGTGGTACCTCGACCTCGGGCTCCTCGGCGGCTACGTCGGCGAGGCGTCGGGGGCCGGCAAGCGCACCTACCACCACACGGCCCCGACGGCGATGGTCGTCAGCCTGCACGCCGGTCTGCAGCGCATCGCCGACGAGGGCCTCGAGAAGGTGTGGGACCGCCACGCCGAGGCCGGGCGCCTGCTGCAGGACGGCCTCGAGGAGATGGGCCTGACGCTCTTCGCGCAGGAGGGCGCCCGCCTGCCCGAGCTGACGACGGTGCGCGTCCCGGACGGCGTCGACTCGGCGGCGGTTCGTCGCTACCTGCTGGAGCGCCACGACCTCGAGATCGGTGCCGGGGTGGGCGAGTTCGCCGCGACCGTCTGGCGCATCGGCCTCATGGGACACAACGCGCGACCCGACCGCGTCGCTCTCGTGCTCGCCGCCCTCAAGGACGCCCTGGCCCACGCCGCCTGACGGCGCCCCACCACGCGGTCGATGCAACCGGGTCGATGTATCTGCGCGGCCCATGGGCCGCGCAGATACATTGACCCCCTGGACCAAAGGGCGCGAGGCGTGGCGGTGGTCGCGGCATCGGCGGCGGCCACGCGGCATACGAAAGTGGCGCGTCGGCAGGGACGGCCGCCGTCGCTCCACGCCGCGAGCGCCGTCACGCCCCGCGACCGCGACTCAGCCACAGGCCCGCGACCCAGCCACAGGCCCGCGACGCAGCCCGCACACGTGAGCGGGCAAGCGAAAGGCGGGCCCGACCAGAGGTCGGACCCGCCTTCGCGGTAGAGCAGTGATCCCGGCAGAGCGGGGTCAGATCACTTGAGCTCGACGGTCGCGCCAGCGCCCTCGAGCTGCTCCTTGGCCTTCTCGGCCGCAGCCTTGTCGACACCCTCGAGAACGGGCTTGGGGGCGCCGTCGACGAGGTCCTTGGCCTCCTTGAGGCCGAGGCTCGTGAGCGCGCGGACCTCCTTGATGACCTGGATCTTCTTGTCGCCGGCGGCGGTGAGAACGACGTCGAACGAGTCCTTCTCCTCCTCCTCGACGGCGGCAGCGCCACCGGCACCGGCCGCGGGGGCGGCGGCGACGGGGGCAGCAGCGGTGACCTCGAAGGTCTCCTCGAACTGCTTCACGAACTCCGAGAGCTCGATGAGGGTCATCTCCTTGAAGGCGTCAAGGAGCTCGTCGGTGCTGAGCTTCGCCATGATGGCTTCCTTCCTGTTACTTGCCGTGAGTGGCTGTTTGATGAACCGAGCAGACGCCGGTGGGCGTCAGCTCTCGTCGCCACCCTCGGCGACGTCGGTGGTTGCCTCGGCGGCCGGAGCCTCCGTGGCGGGGCCCTGCTCCTCGCGCTTCTGGCGCAGAGCCTCGACCACACGGGCCGTCTGCGACAGAGGAGCGACGAAGAGGTAGGCGGCCTTGGTGAGGGAGCCCTTCATGGCGCCCGCAAGCTTGGCCAGCAGAACCTCGCGGGACTCGAGGTCCGCGAGCTTCGTGATCTCCTCGGGGCTCAAGGTCTTGCCGTCGAGGACGCCAGCCTTGATCACGAGGAGGGGGTGTGCCTTGGCGAAGTCACGCAGACCCTTGGCCGCCTCGACCGGGTCACCGGTGATGAAGGCGATGGCCGACGGGCCCTGGAGGTGGCCGTCGAAGGCCGTGATTCCGGCCTCCTTGGCGGCGCGCTCCGTGAGCGTGTTCTTGACCACGGCGTAGGTGGCGTGTTCCCGGATCGAGCTGCGCAGCTGCGAGAGCTGGGCCACGGTCAGGCCGCGGTACTCGGTGAGAACGGCCGCACCGGACTCACGGAACTTGTCCGTGATCTCGGCAATGGCAGCGTCCTTCTCGGAGTTCGCCATCTGGGCCTCCTTCCCTTGCGTGGTGCCGCCGGGCGGAGGATCCGAAGGGCCTGCACGAGAAAGAGCCCCGGCGCAGGGCGCTCGGGGCTCGTAGCGACATACTCGAGGCATGCCGTGAGGCTGAGTGTCCTGCGCTGGCTGCCCACAACACGTGCGGGACCTTCGGGAGATCGTGGTTGCCCACGCCCTCCAACCGGCGGTCATTGGTCGTTGACCAGAGTACGGGCAGGACGCGTCCCGACCAAATCGGGCCGGTGGAGGCCGGGAGGCCCTCGGCGGGTCCGCTGCGCGGTCCCCCACCCCAACGGGTACGTGGCCTAGCGTGACCTCCATGGCGAGTGGCAGTGCAGGGCGCCGGACGACCCCTGCCCAACGGCAGGCGATCCGCCGCCGTCGCTCGCTGGCAGCCCTCGGCGTCGTCCTCTGCATCGCAGCCGACCTGTGGTCGGTCACGCGGGCCGGCGCGGGCGAGCCCGTGCCGCAGAGCGCCCTGTCACGCGCGTCGCAGCTCGCGCAGAGCCTCGGCCTGGCTCCGGCGATCTCGGTCGACGACCTGGAGCGGATCCCCGACGCCGGCACCGACTCACAGAGCTCGCGGTCGACCGCGAGCGGCACCGCGACCGCACCGGCTGACTCACCGCCCGCCGGGACCGGCGACGGCAAGGACGACAAGGGCGCCGTCATCCTGTCCGGGACGGGCCGCTTCACCGTAGTCGCGATGCCGGCCGCGGCCCTGAGGCCGGCCCCGGCCGGAGGACGCGTCGTCCGCTACACCGTCGAGCTCGAGGGCGGCATCGACGTCCGGGCCGAGGACTTCGCCACTGCCGTGGGCACGGTGCTGACCGACCCGCGCGGCTGGCAGGCCACGGACGGCGTGCGCTTCGTCGACGTCTCCCCCGCCGACGCGGCCAAGGGCGCGGCGGTCGACCTGCGGATCACCCTCGCGAGCCCCGACACGGTCGACAAGCTGTGCGCACCGCTGGAGACGCGTGGCCAGGTCAGCTGCCACAACTCCGGACGCGTGGTGCTCAACCTGCGCCGCTGGGTGCTCGGTGCAGACGCCTACGGCAGCGACGTCGCGCAGTACCGCGTCTACCTCGTCAACCACGAGGTCGGGCACGGCATCGGACACGCCCACGCCTACTGCGGGGGCCCGGGCAAGGTCGCGCCGGTCATGATGCAGCAGACCTACGGGCTCAAGGGCTGCACCGCGTGGCCGTGGCCCTCGCCCAAACCGGCCTGACAGCGGCCCAGCCGAGCGAGACGTGACGGTGGCCAAGTCGGAGGCCAAGCGGTCTTAGGAAGACAACCAGAGTCAGCAACTCCTTGGCTCACAGAACGACATGGCTACGATCCGACTTATCTCGAACTCAGTGTTCTAACAGTGAGTTCGAGATCGAACGCTGCGTTCGGTTGGCAGTCGGGGACGGAGCCAGCCTGTCGGCGGCGGGTGGGTCAGAGGGCCTTGATGATGTCCTCGACGCGCTCCTTGGCGTCGCCGAAGAGCATGGCGCTGTTGTCGCGGAAGAAGAGCGGGTTCTGCACCCCGGCGTAGCCGGCGTTCATCGACCGCTTGAAGACGACGACGTCCTTGGCGTTCCACACCTGCAGCACCGGCATGCCGGCGATCGGCGAGGTCGGGTCCTCGGCCGCCGCCGGGTTGACCGTGTCGTTGGCGCCGATGACAAGGACGACGTCGGTGCCGGGGAAGTCATCGTTGATCTCGTCCATCTCGAGCACGATGTCGTAGGGCACGCGCGCCTCGGCGAGCAGCACGTTCATGTGGCCCGGCAGGCGACCGGCCACCGGGTGGATGCCGAACCGGACGTCGATGCCCCGCTCGCGCAGCTTGGACGTCAGCTCTGCGACGGGGTACTGCGCCTGCGCGACGGCCATGCCGTAGCCGGGGGTGATGACGACGGACGAGGCGTTCTTGAGCAGGTCGGCGACCTCGGCGGCGTTGGTCTCGCGGTGGTCGCCGTAGTCGACGTCCGAGTCGGAGACCGCTCCGTCAGAGCCGAACCCGCCGGCGATGACCGACACGAACGAGCGGTTCATCGCCTGGCACATGATGTAGGAGAGGTAGGCACCGGAGGACCCGACGAGCGCTCCGGTGACGATGAGCAGGTCGTTGCCGAGCATGAAGCCGGCAGCAGCAGCCGCCCATCCGGAGTAGCTGTTGAGCATCGACACGACGACCGGCATGTCGCCGCCGCCGATCGAGGCGACGAGGTGCCAGCCGAAGGCCAGCGCGATCGCCGTCATGACCATCAGCGGGACGAGCGAGTGCGCGGCGACGAACCAGACGAGCAGCCCTGCCGAGACGACGAGCGCGGCCAGGTTCAGCCAGTGACGGGCCGGCAGCATGAGCGGCTTGCTCGAGATGCGCGCCGACAGCTTGAGGAAGGCGACGATCGAGCCGGTGAACGTCACAGCGCCGATGAAGACGCCGAGGAATATCTCGACGAGGTGCACCGAGTCCCCGGTGCCGTCGGAGGCGAGGAAGGTGTTGAGCCCGACGAGCACCGCTGCGGCGCCGACGAAGGAGTGCAGCATCGCGATGAGCTCGGGCATGCCCGTCATCTCGACGCGACGCGCGCGCCAGATGCCGATCGACGCACCGATCGCCATCGCCACGGCGACCGCGACCGCGTTGCCCCACGGGGCGTCCCGGAGGGCGAGCCACAGGGTGGCGACGAGGGCGATGCCCATGCCGACCATGCCGAGCACGTTGCCGTCGCGCGCGGTCTCGTGCTTCGAGAGTCCGGCGAGCGACATGATGAAGAGCAGGGCCGCGACGATGTATGCCGCCTGGATGAGTGCGATGTCCATGTGCGGTCAGCCCTTCCGGAACATCGTCAGCATGCGGCGGGTCACGGTGAAGCCACCGAAGATGTTGATGCTCGCGATGAGCGTGGCGACGAACGCGAGGACGATGATGACGAGCTGTGAGCCCGACGAGCCCGGTGACGTCCGGGCCGAGCCGAGCTGGAGCAGCGCACCGACGACGATGATGCCGCTGATCGCGTTGGTCACCGACATGAGCGGCGTGTGCAGGGCGTGATGCACGTTGCCGATGACGTAGTAGCCGATGACGACCGCGAGCGCGAAGACGGTGAAGTGGCCGAGGAAGCTCGCGGGTGAGACGGCCGCGATCACGGCGAACACGACCGCACCGACTGCCATGCCGGCATACCTCCGGCGTGGATCCTTCGGTGGCTCAGGCTCTTTGACGACCTTCTTGCCGGCCGGCGACTGCGCGACGGGCGCCGCGCTGACCTGGATGGCGGGCGGCGGCCAGAGCAGCTCGCCGTCCCGCGCGACCGTCATGTTGCGCTGCACGACGTCGTCGAAGTCGAGGACGAGCTCGCCGTCCTTGCCGGGGGTCAGCAGCTTCATCAGGTTGACGAGGTTGGTGCCGTAGAGCTGCGACGCCTGGGTGGGCAGCCGGGCGGCGAGGTCGGTGTAGCCGATGATCCGGACGCCATTGTCGGTGACGACCATCTGGTCGGCGACCGAGCCCTCGACGTTGCCGCCGTTGGCCGCGGCCATGTCGACGATCACCGAGCCCGGCCGCATCGAGGCGACCATCTCGCCGGTGATGAGCCGAGGCGCGGGACGTCCGGGGATGAGGGCGGTCGTGATGATGATGTCGACGTCGGGAGCCTGCTGCCCGTAGAGCTCGGCCGCGAGCCGGTTGTACTCCTCCCCCATCTCCTTGGCGTAGCCGTCGCTCGACGCAGCGGCCTCGTCGACCTCGGGGAGCTGCACCGCGAGGAAGTCCGCGCCCATGGACTCGACCTGCTCGGCCACCTCGACGCGGGCGTCGGTCGCGCGGACGATGGCGCCCAGGGAGCGCGCCGTGCCGATCGCGGCGAGACCCGCGACGCCGGCGCCGGCGACGAGCACCTTGGCAGGAGGCACCTTGCCCGCGGCCGTCACCTGACCGGTGAAGAACGAGCCGAACTCGTGGGCGGCCTCGACGACGGCGCGGTAGCCGGCGATGTTGGCCATCGACGACAGGACGTCGAGCGACTGGGCCCGGCTGATGCGCGGGACGGCGTCCATGGCCATCGCGGTGACCCGGGCCGCCCTGAGCTTCTCGACGAGGTCGGGGCTGATCGCCGGCGCCATGAGCGAGACGAGCACGGTGCCCGGTCGCAGCCGCGCGATCTCCTCGTCGGACGGCGCGTTGACCTTGTGGACGACCGGCGAGCCCCACGCCTCGTCGGCGGTGACCACGCGAGCGCCGGCTGCGGCATACGCCTCGTCGGCGAAGCTCGCTGCGGCTCCGGCCCCGCTCTCGACCGCCACGTCGTAGCCGAGGGCGACGAGCTGCTCGACCGTCTTGGGCGTCGCGGCGACGCGTGTCTCTCGGGCGCGGGTCTCTCGGGGGACACCGATCTGCACGCTGGGCTCCTTCGCGCGGAGGGCTGTGGGCACTGGTTCACGAACCTAGGGCACGACCCGCGGGTAGCGGCAGGTCTGCCGGGCACGTCACACAAATGACATGTGCCTTGGCCCGAACGTCTCTGATGGTGAGCACCCCGACGGAGCGGGGACGCTCGTCCTCGTCAGTGCCGGGTCAGTTTCGAGTCAGTGAGACGGCGCCCGGAGGCCGAGGCTGAACAGCTCCGGTGGCGGCTTCTGGTCCGACTCCAGACGGCGGTACGCGCTCGGCGTGGTGCCCACCTCGGCGAGGAACTGCCGGTTGAAGTTGGCCATGTTGTGGTAACCGCTGCGCTCGGCGATCTGGGCCACCGAGTCCTCGGAGGTGTCGAGAAGGCGTCTGGCGTAGGCGATCCGCAGCTTCTTGACCATGTTGGAGAACGTCATCCCGGTCGCCGTCTTGAAGTACTTCGAGAACGTCGGCTCGGACATGTACGCGAGACGCGCTGCCGTCGACAGGCGGATGTCGCCGGTCAGGTTGTCGAGGATGTAGCTGAGCCCCGCCTCGCCCGCGTCGCGCGACGCCGCGTCGTTGGGACGGCCCACCCACTCGCTCGCGACGAGCTCGTACTCGTCCGTCGGGGCGTGCGCGAAGAGCGCCAGCAGCTTGAAGAGGTGGCCGAGCTGCTCGACGCCGTGGCTGTGCACGCAGGCCAGGATCGTCTCGGCCGCCCGCCAGGCGGTGGCGCCGGAGAACACGAGCCCGCGCGTCGAGCGGTGCAGCAGCTCGGAGACCTCGGCGAGCTCGGGCAGGTGCTCGGTGGCCTGGCGGATCCACTCGTCGCTGAACTGGATGACGGCGTCGCGGTCGACGGCCACCTGCCCCTCGGCGAGGTCGCTCACCCAGTCGTGCGGCAGGTTGGGACCGACCATGCTGACGTGACCCGGCGCGAACGTGCCGATGTGGTCGCCGGCGATGAAGCTGCCGCGCGTCTTGGTGATGAGGTGGATCTCGTACTCCGGGTGGTAGCCCCAGCCGCAGATCTCGCTCGGGAAGTCGTGGGTCAGCACGCGGATGGAGGCCTGAGGGTGCGGCGGGATGATCTCCCGACGCATCGGCGCACCGAGCCGCAGGGCCGAGGACGCCGGTGAGGCTGTCGAGACCGACGAATCCGGCACAGCGGTACTCCCCCCGCCCGGGTGGGCGGATCCACGGTCGTGAGTCTGGCTGGATCGATACGAATCCATTTCGTCCTTCGTCGGCCTGGGACCTCGTCGTCTCCTCCTCGTGCGGGGAGCGGCACCGAAGTGCACATCCCGGACGAGCCACCGCGAAAAATCGTATCAATGACAGAGGGCTCATGGTGCTTGTTGGCGGTGCGCTCGCCTCATTACCGTTCCGGCAAGTTCCAGTCAAGAACTGTTGCGGATGCCGATCCGGACGGTGTGCCTGCCTCACCCGTGGTCGTCGAGCTCGGGCCGGAACGACAGATGCCTACCAAAGGAGTTAGGAATGCTTGCGAACAAGCGCATGCTCGCGCTGGGGACGGGCGTGGTGGCGGTGGCCATGACGGTGACTGCCTGTTCGTCCGGCGCCGTGCAGTCCGGGGGCGGGTCGACCGGCGGCGCCGGCGCACCCATCACCCTCAAGGTGGCCACGGTGAACAACGGCCAGATGAAGGACATGGAGAAGCTCAAGGCCGAGTACGAGAAGGCCAACCCGGGGGTCACGGTCAACTTCCAGGTCATGGAGGAGGGCGACCTGCGCGCCGCCGTGACGGCGGACGTCGCCAGCGGCGCCGGCCAGTACGACATCGTCACCATCGGCGCCTACGAGACGCCGCAGTGGGGCGCCAACGGCTGGCTCGTCGACCTCACCCCGTCGCTCCAGGCCGACCCGTCCTACGACGTCAACGACCTGCTGCCGCCGGTCCGCGCCGTCAACACCTTCGACAACAAGCTGTTCGCCGTCCCGTTCTACGGCGAGTCCTCGATCCTCATGTACAACAAGGAGGTCCTGGACAAGGCCGGGGTCAAGATCAGCAACAACCCCACGTGGCAGGAGGTCGCCGACGCGGCCAAGAAGGTCAAGACGGCCGACATGGCCGGGATCTGCATGCGCGGGAAGCCCGGCTGGGGCGATCTCTTCGCGCCGCTGACCACGGTGGTCCAGACCTTCGGCGGCAGCTGGTACGACAGCAACTGGAAGGCCACCGTCGACACCCCCGAGTGGAAGCAGGCCGTCGGCTTCTACAAGCAGATGCTCGACGACTCCGGCGAGAAGGACCCCGTGTCCTACAGCTTCAACGAGTGCCTGACCGCCCTCAAGGAGGGCAAGGCCGCGATGTGGGCCGACGCGTCCGTCGCCGCCTCGATGCTCGAGGCCTCCGACTCGCCGGTGAAGGGCAAGATGGGCTACGCCCACATGCCGGTCGACAAGACCAAGGAGTCCGGCTGGCTCTGGAGCTGGAACCTCGCCATCCCGGCGTCGACGAAGCAGAAGGACGCGGCGATCAAGTTCGTCAAGTGGGCCACGAGCAAGGACTACATCAAGCTCGTCGGCAACAAGATCGGCTGGTCCAACGTCCCGCCCGGCTCGCGCACCTCGACGTACTCGATCCCGGAGTACAAGGACGCTGCCAAGGCCTACGCCCCGATCACGCTCGACGTCATGAGCTCGGTCAACCCGAAGCAGCCGGGCGTCAACCCGCAGCCGTGGGTCGGCATCCAGTACGTCTCGATCCCCGAGTTCCAGGACGTCGGCAACCAGTGTGCCCAGCTCGTCGCGGACTACCTCGCCAACCGCGGCACCATCGACGACGCGCTCGGCAAGTGCCAGACCATCGCCCAGGCCGCGGGCGACAAGCACAAGAAGTGACGCCGCGTCGATGACCTGGTGACCCGTGGTGCCGGGTCCGGCACGCCCCGGACCCGGCACTCCGGCACCACACCCCCATACCTTCTCCGACCGCAGTCGCACGAGCCGCACAAGGGAGTGCCGACATGACGACGACCACCACCCACCCATCCGAGCAACCGTCCGAGCTCGACGACGTCCGCGCGACCACCGCGACCGACAAGCGGCGCGTGCAGCGGACGGAGCTCTGGCGCAACCGTGGCCTGCTCCTGCCGGCCGTCATCTTCCTCATCCTGCTGACGCAGATCCCGTTCCTGACGACCATCGGCTTCTCGCTGACGAAGTGGAACCTGCTCTACCCCAACGACCGGGCCTTCGCCGGGTTCGACAACTACACGAGCGCGCTGACGTCCGGTGACCTGTGGCCCTCGATCGTCGCCACCGTGCTCATCACGGCCCTGTCGGTCGTCATGGCACTGCTCTTCGGCCTGCTCTTCGCGATCCTGCTCGACCGGCAGTTCCACGGGCGGGCACTGGCCCGGACCCTGATGATCACGCCGTTCCTCATCATGCCGGCGGCCGCCGCGCTCATCTGGAAGTACTCGATGTTCGACACCAACATCGGGATGCTCAACTGGCTCTTCCGGACCTTGCACCTGCCCGTCGTGTCGTGGAGCACCGAGCACCCGATGATGACGGTCGTCATCGTGCTCACCTGGCAGTTCACGCCCTTCATGATGCTGATCCTGCTGGCCGGCCTGCAGGGCCAGGACCGCGGCATCCTCGAGGCCGCGCAGGTCGACGGCGCCGGCGCCTGGCGGACCTTCACCTGGATCACGCTCCCCCACCTGCGGATGTACATCGAGATCGGCGTGCTGCTCGGCTCGGTCATCATCCTGCAGGTCTTCGACCCCATCGCCATCCTCACCAAGGGGACCGGTGGCACGAAGACCCTCGCCTACCTCCTCTACGAGCGCGCCTTCATCGGCCTCGACGTCGGGCAGGCAGCGGCATACGGCGTCGTGACCGTCATCCTCACGATCATCGTCGCGACCATCGCGCTCAAGAGCGTCTTCAAGGTCTTCATGGCAGGAGGAAGTCGATGAACGGCTCGACCCGATCGGCCCGCGGGGCCCTCGTCACCCTCGTCACCTGGATCCTCGTCCTCGTCTTCTTCTTCCCCGTGCTGTGGATGTTCCTCAACGGGTTCAAGCCGGAGTCGCTGGCCTCGTCGGTCGACCCGACGTTCATCTTCAAGCCGGTCACCGAGGGCTACCAGCTCGCCATGGACCGCGGGATGGCCGGCTACCTGCAGAACTCGCTGACCGCGGCGGTGACCTCGACGATCATCTCGGTGGTCCTCGCGATCCCGGCCGCCTACGCCCTGTCGATCCGCCGGGTCAAGAACGTCGAGAACTCGCTGTCCTTCTTCATCTCGACCCGGTTCATGCCGCTCGCGGCGATCGTGCTGCCGCTCTTCATGATCTTCAAGACGGTCGGCCTGCTCGACAACATCTACGTGCTCGCCGTCGTCTACGGCGCGATGAACCTGCCGGTCACGGTGTGGATGATGCGCTCGTTCCTGCTCGAGGTCCCCTTCGAGATCATCGAGGCCGCCCGGGTCGACGGGGCCGGCATGTTCCGCGAGATCGTGCGGATCGTCCTGCCGCTCGTGCTTCCCGGCGTGGCCGCGGCTGCGCTCATCAGCTTCATCTTCGCCTGGAACGAGTACTTCCTCGCGCTGCTGCTGACGAGCTCGGCGGCCCGCACGACACCGCCGTTCCTCGGCAGCTTCGTCGACGGCCGCGGGCAGTTCCTCGCCGTCCTGTCGGCGGCAGCCACGATCGCCGCGCTGCCCGTCATCATCGCCGGCTGGGTCGCGCAGAAGCAGCTCGTCCGCGGCCTGTCGATGGGTGCCATCAAGTGAGCATCACCGAGGGTGCCCCGGGCCCCGGCTCGCACGCCGCCTCCCGGGGCCGCAGCCTCGAGGGAACCGTCGTCGTCGTCACCGGCGCCGGCGGAGCCATCGGGGGCTCCATCGCCCGGCTCGTGCTCGAGGCCGGTGGTCGCGTCGTGGCCGGGGACGTGCGGGCCGAGGCCCTCACCGCGCTCCGGTCCGACTGGGGCGAGGACCGGCTCGCCCTCAGCGTCGGGGACGTCCGGCACGAGTCCACCGCCGACGCGCTCGTCGCCGCCGGGGTGCAGGCCTTCGGGCGGGTCGACTCGGTCGTCGCCAACGCCGCGGTGGGCTTCTACGGCGGCGTCCTCGACTACTCGGCCGACGAGGTCGCGCTCATGGTCGACGTCAACGTCAAGGGGACCGTGTGGCTGGCCAGGGCGGCGGTCCGCCAGTTCCGCGCCCAGGGCGACGGCGGCGACATCGTCATCATCGGCTCCGTCGCGGGCCTGCTGATCGGCGGCGGCAAGGAGGCGGTCTACGCCGCCACGAAGGGCGCCCAGATCAACCTCGGCTACGCGCTCGACCGCGAGCTGCGATCCGAGCTCATCCGCACGACGACGATCGCGCCCGCCGGGGTCAACACCCCCTTCGCGGCCGCTGACGGACGCTTCGGCGGCCGTGACCCGAGCGAGGGCGACTTCATGGAGCCGGACGACATCGCCCAGGCCGTCGGCTACACCCTCCGCCAGCCCCGTCGCATGCGGACCGAGCTCTGGACCATGTGGAGCATGTCCGAGGTCCACTGAGCCCCACCCCCACGTCCGGTCACACCTTCGAGAGCACCCAGAGGACCCATGACCACCACGCCTGCCCCGTCGTCATCGACGCCGATCCCCCTGTCGCAGAGCACGTATGCCGCCCTCCCGCCCTCCGTGGGTCGGCCGGCGTACGACCGATCGCAGGTCACGGCGGGCATCGTGCACTTCGGTGTGGGCGGTTTCCACCGTGCTCACCAGGCGATGTACGTCGACCGGCTCATGGAGCACGGCCTCGCGCTCGACTGGGGCATCTGCGGGGTTGGCGCCCTCCCCCAGGACCGCCGGATCATCGACACCCTGACCGCGCAGGACGGGCTCTACACGCTCGTCGTCAAGCACCCGGACGGTCACCGGGAGGCGCGGGTGGTCGGCAGCATCGTCGAGCTGATGTTCGCGCCGGACGACCCGCAGGCCGTCGTCGACCGTCTCGCCGACCCACGCACGCGCATCGTGTCGCTCACCATCACCGAGGGCGGCTACCTGGTCAACCAGGTGACGGGCGAGTTCGACGCGGACGACCCGGCGATCCGGGCCGACCTCGAGGCCGGTGCCGTGCCGCGGACCGTCTTCGGCTACGTCATCGCCGGGCTGGCCGCGCGGCGCGAGGCGGGCGGCACGCCCTTCACCGTCATGTCGTGCGACAACCTGCCCGGCAACGGCGACGTGGCCCGCAAGATGATGACGGCCTTCGCCCGGCTCAAGGACCCGTCGCTCGCCGACTGGATGGACGAGCACGTCTCGTTCCCCAACTGCATGGTCGACCGGATCACCCCGGTGACAGCGCCCGAGGACATCGAGCGCCTGGCCGACGAGTTCGGCGTCGCCGACGGCTGGCCCGTCGTGTGCGAGCCGTTCACGCAGTGGGTGCTCGAGGACCACTTCACCGACGGGCGACCGCCGTTGGAGGAGGCGGCTGTCCAGCTCGTCGAGGACGTCGTGCCCTACGAGCTGATGAAGCTGCGGCTGCTCAACGCGAGCCACCAGGCTCTGTGCTACCTCGGCTACCTCGCGGGCTACCGCTACGCGCACGAGGTCTGCCAGGACCCGCTCTTCGTCGACTTCCTGCTCGGCTACATGGAGCGTGAGGGCAGTCCGACCCTCCCGGAGGTGCCCGGCGTCGACCTCGACGCCTACCGTCACGAGCTCATCGAGCGCTTCGCCAACCCGGAGGTGCGCGACACCCTCGCCCGCCTCTGCGCCGAGAGCTCGGACCGCATCCCGAAGTGGCTCGTGCCGGTCATCAACCGCAACCTCGAGACGGGCGGCGAGATCGAGCGATCGGCTCTCGTCGTCGCGTCGTGGGCGCGCTACGCCGAGGGCGTCGACGAGCAGGGCGCCCCCATCGAGGTCGTCGACCGCGTCAAGGACCGCGTCATGGCGGCCGCCGCCCGACAGGGCGACGACCCGCTCGCCTTCCTGCGCGACCGGGACCTCTTCGGCGGCCTCGTCGACGACGAGCGCTTCACTGCGGTGTTTGCAGAAGCCCTCTCGGCCTTGCACGAGAAGGGCGCCCGGGAGACGCTGCAGTCATGGAGCACCAGGGTGACCACGTGACCGACGGCAGAACGCTCGTCGCCGGCGTCGACAGCTCGACGCAGTCGACCAAGATCGTCGTCTGCGACGCGGAGACCGGTGAGGTGGTCCGAACGGCGCGCGCCTCGCACCCGGACGCCACCGAGGTGCACCCCGACCGGTGGTGGGAGGCCTTTGAGCAGGCGAGCGGCGGCGGCATCCTCGACGGCGTGGCAGCTCTCGCGGTGGGTGGTCAGCAGCACGGCATGGTCACCCTCGACGAGGACGACGCGGTCGTGCGCGACGCCCTGCTCTGGAACGACACCCGCAGCGCCGGCGCCGCCCGCGACCTCACCGCCGAGCTGGGCGGCGTCGCTGCGTGGGTCGACGCGGTGGGCCTCGTCCCGGTGGCCAGCTTCACCGTGACGAAGCTGCGCTGGCTCGCCGAGCACGAGCCTGACCTTGCGGCGAGGGTCGAGCGGGTGGTCCTGCCCCACGACTGGATGACCGGGCAGATCCTCAAGCAGGGCAACGGTTTCGAGCGCTGGAGCACCGACCGCGGTGACGCCTCGGGCACGGGCTACTGGTCCGCTGCCGACGGCGACTACCGTCTCGACCTGCTCGAGCGTGCCTTCGGTCGCACCGTCGAGGTGCCCGAGGTGCTCTCACCGGCGCAGCCGGCGGGACGCACGGCGACCGGGATGCTCGTCGCTGCAGGCACGGGCGACAACATGGGCGCCGCCCTCGGGCTGACGCTGCACCCCGGCGACGTCGTCGTCTCCCTGGGCACGAGCGGCACGGTCTTCACCCAGCACCGCTCGGCCATCCGGGACGAGACGGGCGCGATCGCCGGCTTCGCCGACGCCACCGGCCACCACCTGCCCCTCATGTGCACCCTCAACGCCGCTCGCGTCCTCTCGGCGGCGGCCTCGATGCTCGGTGTCGACCTCGCGGAGCTCGACCGGCTGGCGCTCGAGGCAGGTCCGGGCGCCGGAGGGCTGAGCCTGCTGCCCTACCTCGACGGCGAGCGCACCCCCGACCTCCCGGACGCGACCGGCACCCTGGGCGGCCTGACCCGGTCGAACGCCACGCCCGAGAACCTCGCCCGTGCCGCCGTCGAGGGCATGCTCTGCAACCTCGTCGCCGGCGTGGACGCGCTGCGCGCCAAGGACGTCGAGGTCGGACGCATCCTCCTCATCGGCGGCGCCGCGGCCTCCCGGGCGGTCCGCGAGGTGGCGCCCGGGCTCTTCCGTGCCCCCGTCGTCGTCCCGGCTCCCGCCGAGTACGTCGGGGTCGGCGCCGCCCGGCAGGCAGCGTGGGCCCTGTCCGGAGCCGCGGAGCCGCCCACGTGGGCCCTCGAGGTCGACTCGGAGTATGCCGTGCGGCCGGGTGAGGAGCAGGCGCACGCCGACGTCGTGGCGCGCTACCAGGCGCTGGTAGGCAGCACCCACGGGCTCTGAACCGGCAGCCTCGCGAGGGTCAGAGCTCGCTCGCCGCCGGCAGGCGTCCGGACGCGACGGCCTCGGCCAGTGCGGCGTGGTCGCGCTCGTTCTTGTCTGCGTACGCCACGGCGAAGTCCGCGACGGCCTCGTCGAACTCGGCCCCCTCGCCGCCGCCTGCACTCCCGGCGACGCCCTCCCCGCGCTCCCCCGCCCCGAGGTAGGCCGCGATGTCACGCCGGTCCCCCGACCGGGCGTGCGCGCGGGCGAGGGTCCAGGCGCACATCTGCCCCAGCATCTCCAGAATCGCGTCGTCGACGGCCTCGATCTCGAACCCGCCCTTCCAGTCACGGAACTGGCGGACGTAGAAGTCACGCTCGACACCGTCGACACCGGTGGTGCGCTGCCATCCGAGCAGGATGTCGCTGCTGGCCTGCATCAGTCGCTGCCCCTCGACAACCCGACGTCCGTGGTTGTCGAAGGTCGGGCCGGGCAGGTGCGCGGCGAGCACTGAGTCGACGGCCTCCTTGGCCTGCAGCATCAACGGGTCCCCCGCCTCGTCGAGCAGCAGCATCAGCCAGGCCCGGGTGCCCACCGACCCGACACCGACGGCCTTGCGGGCGAGATCGACCACGCGGAAGCGGTCGAGCAGCACGCGCCGGTCGGCCTGGAGGGTGCTGCGGTACTGCACGAGGATCCGGTCGGCCCAGTCACCGAGGACCTCGGCGAGGTCGGGCGCGAGGTCGTGCACCGGCACGAGCAGGGGCGGGTCGCTGGCGAAGCGCGGCTGTCCGTCCTCGACGACGGTGAGCTTGCCCAGGGCGTGCGCGGAGTCCCGGCTCCGGGACTTCTCGACGACGCGCCGCGTCGTGGCGCGGGACGCCTTGGGCAGCGCCTCCTTGAGCCGGGGCAGGCCGGGTTGCACCTCGCCTCGCGTGTACCAGACCTCCATCGTCGACTGTGCGGCGAACTGCGCCATCGACAGACGGTAGGAGCGCACGGTCGCGGTGGTGATGGCGCGACGGCGCTTGCGGCGCAGGCCGTTTCCGCGGCCGGCGATCTCGAGGCTCGCGGCCAGCCGTTTGACGTCCCACTCGAACGGACCGGGCCACGTCTCGTCGAAGTCGTTGAGGTCGAAGACCTGTCGCCGCTCCGGCGAGGCGTAGAGCCCGAAGTTGGACACGTGCGCGTCACCGCACAGCTGGACGGTCAGCCCGGTGCCCGGTGCCGTCGCGAGGTCGGCCGCCATGACCGCCGCCGCGCCGCGGTAGAACGCGAAGGGCGAGGCGAGCATGCGTCCGTGGCGGAACGGCAGCAGCTCCGCGATGCGCTCTCGACCCTGCTCCTCGAGAAGGGCGACGACGTCCTGGTCACCCGGGGGCGCGAGCTGCGCGTGGGCAGCGAGCGGCATACGCGATCGGGCCTCGCGGACGCGCTCGGCACGATCGGCCGAGGCGTCCGGGAGGATCCCGTCGCGAACCTTGCTCACGGAACCACGGCTCCCGTGGTCAGGCCAGCGCCTTGGCCTTGAGCGAGGCGAACTCGTCGGCCGTGATCGCGCCGGTGTCGAGCAGCTCCTTGGCCTTGGCGATCTGCTCCGGCGCCGAGGTGCCGGTGCCGGCGACCGAGCGCACGTAGTCCTCCTGTGCCTTGCGGGCCTGCTCGTACGTCTTCGCCGTGCGCTCGTTCATGCCGCGGCCGCGCACGATGAGGTAGACGATCGCGGTGATGAAGGTGAAGAAGACGAGGCACACGACCCAGAGCGCCTTCATCCCGCCGGAGACCTCGGGGTCGCGGAAGAGGTCGGCCACGATCGAGAACAGCACCATGAGGTACGACGCGAACGCGAAGAAGACGATGATGAACCAGATGATGTCCCAGAACGACATGTCGGGGCGACCTTTCTCGTAGGGCAGCGACCCAGACGGGTGTGCTCCCTGCCATCGTCATAACCGCCCCACCCCGCGGCATCATCCTCGGAGGGTGACTGTGGCCCCCGAGGTCAGCGGTACTCGGGGTTGTGCCAGCCGAAGTGCTCGCCCTCGTTCCACGCCGACCGCACGTTGCCGTATGCCGGCACGCCGCCTGCGTCGTGCAGCATCCTCGCGAGGTGCATGAGGTTCCACGTCATGAAGGTCGTGTTGCGGTTGGTGAAGTCGTTCTCGGGTCCGCCGCTGCCGGGGTCGAGGTAGCTCGGGCCGGGGCCGGCCTCGCCGATCCAGCCCGCGTCGGCGTTGGGTGGGATGGTGTAGCCGACGTGCTGGAGGCTGTAGAGCACGTTCTGGGCGCAGTGCTTGATGCCGTCCTCGTTGCCGGTGATGAGGCACCCGGCGACCCGTCCGTAGAAGAGGTACTGCCCCTGGTCGTTGAGCATGCCGCTCAGGGAGTAGATGCGCTCGATGAGCCGCTTGGTGACGCTCGAGTTGTCTCCGAGCCAGATCGGTCCGGCGACGACGAGGATCTGGCTGTCGAGGATGCCGGGGTAGAGCTCGGGCCAGGCGTCGCTCTCCCACCCGTGCTCGCGCATGTCGGGGTAGACGCCGGTGGCGACGTCGTGGTCGACGAGGCGGATCTCCTCGACGGTGACGCCGTGCTCGCGCATGATGGCCGCGCTCGCGTCGACGAGGCCCTGCGTGTGGCTCACCTCGGGGCTCTTCTTGAGGGTGCAGTTGACGTAGGTGGCCTTGAGGCCGCTGAAGTCCCAGGCGTTCGTGACGGTCATGGAGCCGACTGTCCTCCGTCGCCGGCCACCCCGGCAACGGACAAGATGTGACGAGGTGCAGACGAGGTGCAGACGAGGTGGCTGCGCGGCCGCGGGCCGCGCCGTCACATCTGCTCGGGGGACTCCAGGCCGAGCAGGTCGAGACCGGTCGTCATGACCCGGAACACCAGGGCACACAGGGTCAGGCGCGACTCCTTGACCTCGTCGTGCTCGGCCTTGAGCACGGGGCAGTTCTCGTAGAACGCCGAGAACGCCTGGGCCAGCTCGAAGAGGTAGCCCGCGAGCCGGTGCGGCTCGTAGGTGTCCCCGACCTCGGCCACGACGTCGCCGAACCCGAGCAGGTGCGTGGCGAGGGCACGCTCGTGCGGCTCGCCCAGCAGGATCGGCGCGTGCTGCGCGGCCGGGTCGAGCCCGACCTGGCGGAAGATCGACCGGATGCGGGCCACGACGTACTGCAGGTAGGGGCCGGTGTTGCCGGTGAGCGCGACCATGCGGTCGAGGTCGAAGACGTACTCGCTGTCGTGCGCGACGGAGAGGTCGGCGTACTTCACGGCGCCGATGCCGATCTGGCGGGCGATGGTCGCGCGAAGCGGCTCGTCGAGGTCGGGACGCGTCTCGTCGATGACGGCGCGCGCCTTGTCGACGGCCTCCTCGAGGAGCGCCATGAGCCGCAGCGGCGCGCCGGAGCGGGTCTTGAGGATCTTGCGGTCCTCTCCGAGCACGTTGCCGATCTGCACGTGGACGGGCACGACGTCGTCGGGCAGCCAGCCGGCCTTGCGCGCGGTGTCCCAGACCATGTTGAGGTGCAGCGACTGCGGCGCACCGATGACGTAGAGCACCCGGTGGGCGCCGAGGTCGTGCACGCGGTACTTGATGGTCGCGAGATCAGTTGTGGCATAGCCGTATCCGCCGTCGGACTTGCGGATGATGAGCGGCACGGGCTTGCCCTCGCGGCCGGTGTAGCCGTCGAGGAAGACACACAGGGCGCCGTCGGACACCTCGGCGATGCCCCGCGACTCGAGCTCCTCGCAGATGCCGGGGAGCGCGTCGTTGTACATCGACTCACCCGCGAGGTGGAGGTCGGTCAGCGTGACGCCGAGGGTCGCGTAGAGCTTGTTGAAGTAGACCTTCGACAGGTCGACGAGCTCGTTCCAGAGCCGCAGCGTCTCGGGGTCGCCGGCCTGGAGCAGCACGACCCGCGAGCGGGCGCGCACGTTGAAGTCGCCTGCGCTGCCGGCCGGTTCGGCCTTCTCGGCGGCGTCGAACTTGACGCGGGCGGCCTGGTAGAACGCGTTGGGGTCCGTGATGAGCAGACCTGCCTCGTCCGAGCCCTCACCGACGTCGAGCAGGTGCTCGATGAGCATGCCGAAGGGTGTGCCCCAGTCACCGATGTGGTTCTGGCGGATGACGTTGTGCCCGAGGTGCTCGAGCGTGCGGGCGATGGAGTCGCCGACGACGGTCGTGCGCAGGTGCCCGACGTGCATCTCCTTCGCGACGTTGGGCGCGGAGTAGTCGATGGGGATGTTCTGCGTCGGCTGCAGGGCGACGCCGGCGCGCGCATCGGCCTCGACCTCCTGCAGCAGCCCGGCGATCCACGCGCTCGAGAAGGTGAGGTTGATGAACCCCGGGCCGCTCACCTCGACGGAGTCGCAGACGCCGTCGAGGTCGAGCGCTGCCACGATCTTGGCCGCGACGTCCCGCGGCGGCATCCCGACCTTCTTGGCCAGTGCGAGCGCGGCGTTGACCTGCACGTCGGCGAACTGCGACGGACGCAGCACCGGGTCCGCCTCGCGGAAGTCGTCACCGAGAGCGGCGGCGATCGCGGACTGGACCTTGGGCGTGAGTGCGACGAGCGGGGAAACCATGCCGCTCAGTCTATTTGTGCGCGCGGGGTGCCCGCGCCACCGTTTCCGCCGTCCCCTGCCCACCGGACGACGAGGACGTCGTATGCCGTGTGCCCGAGTCCGCGTGCCGGCGCCCGGGTCCGTGCGCGGGAGGGCCGGCGTCCGGTCCGACGGCAGGCGTCCGTTCCGCCGGCGGGCGTCCGTTCCGGCGGCAGGCGTCCGGCTCTGGTGGCCGTCGCACCTGGCCGGCCGCGGTCCCAGACAGGGGTGTGGCCACGTGCACCGGGTGCACGTGGCCACGTCGACCTGTGGTGATCCAGCCGTCAGGCCGGGGTCACTCCCCTTCGCGCCGGAAGCCCGCGCGGCGGGCTGCCTCCTCGTTGTAGAACCACACGTCGGGCTCGACGTCGTCGTAGCCGGCGTCGTCGGGACCGAGGAAGGTCGTGCCGTCACGGCGGCCCTTGACCGCGTGGCCGAGCGGCTGCGCGCCGTCGGCGATCGGTGCGGCGGAGCCGAGGCCGAAGCCGCCGTCGACGACCTCGTCGAAGCCGGACATCCGTCGACCGGCCGCGGACTGCTGCTGGTCCTCCTGGCCCTGCTCCGGGTTCTGCTCCTGGCCCTGCTCCTCGGCGTGAGACTCCTGGGCGGCCTCCTCGGTCGAGCCCGCCGTGGCGTCCGACGTCGAGTCGTCGATCGACCACGCGGTGTCGGTGGGCGCCGCGGAGGGCTCGCGCCGCTCGTCATCCTGCTGCTGGTCGGCGTGCTCGTCGCGGGACTCCACGGCCGGGGCGGGGCTCTCGGGGGCGTCCGGGGCGTCGGTCCAGGCCGTGTCGGTGGCGCCGCCCGTGCTGTCGGAGGCATCAGCGCTCTCGGACGTGTGCTCGGACGTGTGGCCGGAGGCGGTGGCGGGTGCGCGGTCGGCGTCGCCGCTCGCCGGCTCGGCCAGCTCCTCGTCCTCGTCACTCTCGTGCGAGTGGGGGGCCATGTCGACGTCCAGCCCCTCGTCGGCGGCGTCGTCGGACCCGGCCTCGTCGTCGAGCCCGCGGTCGCCGGGCGTCGTGGCCCAGGCCTGCCCGCGGTGGTCGCCCGGGTCGGTGTCGGGCGTTCCGCCGCCGGACAGCACGTCGTCGCGCTCGTCCAGGGCGGGGACCTCGACCTGCTTCGGCTGCTCGGCGTCGGCCACGGGCGGCACGAAGGAGTGGTCCGTACCGCTGGCACTCGTGTCCGTGGACGCGTCGCTGGCGGCGTCGGTGCCGGTGCTCGCGTCGGTGCCGGTGCTCGCGTCGGTGCCGGTGCTCGCGTCGGTGTCGGTGTGGTCGCTCATGGTCGTGGACCTTTCGTCGGGAAGCCCTTCCGGTGCACTCCCAGTACCCACTGAGCCCTGCGCCGCCGCGACGTCCTCGTGACCGTCCTCGTGACCGTCCTCGTGACCGTCCTCGTGACCGTCCTCGTGGGCGGCCTCGTGGCCGACACCGTGCCGCTCGTCGCGCGTCTCCTCGCGCGTGGTGCCGAGGACCTCCGGCTCCTCCGACGCGTAGGAGGACTGGTCCGCCGACCGCTCGTCGACCTCACGGTCGGCCTCGCTCGCGAGATCCGTCTCGGAGGCCGAAGCCATCGCGGCCCCGCCGTGCTCGGGCTCGCCCGGCGCCGCGGCCTCATTGACCACCGCGCCCTCGTCGGCTCCCATGCCCTTGTCGGCTGCGGTGCCCTCGTCGAATCCAGTGCCCTCGTCGACTCCGGCGCGCTCGTCGACCCGACCGCGCTCGTCGGTGTCCGACACGGCCGTGCCGTCGCCGGCGTCCGCGCGCTCCGCGCGCTCCGCTGCGGCGGGCGCGAAGGGGTTCTCGGCATCGGCGAGGTCGTCCTCGTCGTCGTCGTGCGTGAACGCCGCGGCGCCCACGGCAGCGGCACCCGCGCCGGCTGCGGCACCGGCAGCGAGGCCGGCGCCGTGCGCGGGCTCCTGGCCCGGGAGCCGGTTGCCCTCTGCGTCCACCCGGAAACCCTCGTCGTCGGTGGGGACGTCGGGGTCGACGCGGTCGGCCTCCCGCTCGAGGCCGGCGTGCTCCACGCGGGCCGACTCGGCGCTGGCCCGGTGCTGCTGGGCCTGCTCTTCCAGCCGGCGCGCCTCGGCCGCCTGGCGCTGGGCCTCGGCCGCCTGCCGCTGCGCCTCGGCCGCCTTGCGGTCGGCCTCGGCGCGGGCGTCAGCCGCCATCGCGGCGGTGACGGACGCGCGGTCCTCGGTGCCCTGCACCTCGGGCCGGCGCTCGTCGGCGCGGGCCCGGAGCTCGCCGGCCTCGAAGCGGCGGGCCTCGACCTCGCGGCGGCGCCCGGCCGAGACGAACAACCAGATGATCACTGCAATGACGACGATCGCCACCACGATCCACAGAACCGTCTTGCCTGTGTCGGACATGCCATTCCCCTCACGGATTACGGGCCCTCGCGACCACGTCCCCCGAAACCTACTGCGCTGGAGCACTCCCGCGGCACCCAGCACACGCCCGAGTCGGCGACGGCGACCCGTACCGAGCGTTCCGGGTCAGCCGAGCCCGAGCTTCTTCGCGGTCGTCTCCCGCATCTCGACCTTGCGGATCTTGCCCGTGACGGTCATCGGGAACTCGTCGACGATCTCGACGTAGCGCGGGATCTTGTAGTGCGCGAGCTGGCCGGTGCAGAACTCGCGCAACGACTCAGCCGTCAGCGGTGTCGCCCCGTCCTTCATGCGCACCCAGGCGCACAGCTCCTCGCCGTACTTCTCGTCGGGGACGCCGATGACCTGGGCGTCGAGGATGTCGGGGTGCGTGTAGAGGAACTCCTCGATCTCTCGCGGGTAGACGTTCTCTCCACCGCGGATGACCATGTCCTTGATGCGGCCGGTGATCTCGACGTAGCCGTCGTCGTGCATGACGCCGATGTCACCCGTGTGCATCCAGCCGTCCTCGATGGCCTCGGCCGTCTTGTCGGGCTGCTCCCAGTAGCCGAGCATGACCGAGTAGCCCTTGGTCATGAACTCACCGGCGGTGCCCCGCGGAACCGTCTCTCCCGTCAGGGGATCCACGATCTTGATCTCGAGGTGCGGCCCGACCCGACCGACCGTGCCGACCTTCTGCTCGAAGGTGTCGTCGGTGCGGTTCTGCGTCGAGACCGGCGACGTCTCGGTCATGCCGTAGCAGATCGTCATCTCCTCGATGCCGGCCGCGATGAGCTTCTTCATCAGCTCTGCGGGACAGGGAGACCCGGCCATGATGCCGGTGCGCACGGTCGACAGGTCGTAGTCCGCGAAGTCGGGCAGGTTCCACTCGGCGATGAACATCGTCGGCACGCCGTAGAGGGAGGTGACCTTCTCGTCCTGCGTGGCCCGCAGCGTCGCGGCGGGGTCGAAGCCGGGCGCCGGGATGACCATGCACGAGCCGTGGGTGGTGCACGCGAGGTTGCCCATGACCATGCCGAAGCAGTGGTAGAAGGGCACCGGGATGCAGACGCGGTCGGCCTCCGTGTAGTCGCAGAGCTCGCCGACGAAGTAGCCGTTGTTGAGGATGTTGCGGTGGCTGAGCGTCGCGCCCTTGGGGAAGCCCGTGGTGCCGGAGGTGTACTGGATGTTGATCGGGTCGGTGTTCCTCAACCCTGCTTGTATGCCGTGCAGCTCGCTCTCCGGCACCTCGTCGGCGCGGGCGAGCAGGTCGTCCCAGTCGGACGTGCCGATGTAGACGACGCGCTCGAGCCCGTCGACCTCGTCGCGCACCTCCTCGACCATCTGCCGGTAGTTGCTCGTCTTGAACGACTCGGCCGCGACGAGCGTCGAGATCCCCGCCTGGCCGAGCACGTACTGCAGCTCGTGCGAACGGTAGCTCGGGTTGATGTTGACGAGGATCGCGCCGATCTTGGCCGTCGCGTACTGCACGAGCGTCCACTCCGAGCAGTTCGGCGCCCAGATGCCGACCCGGTCGCCGGTCCGGACCCCGGTGGCCAGCAGAGCGCGGGCCAGCCGGTCGACGTCGGCCCGCAGCTCGGCATACGTCCACCGCCTGCCCTGGGCGACGTCGACGAGCGCCTCGCGATCACCGAAGCGCTCGGCCGTCGCGTCGAAGTCGTCGCCGATGGTCGTCTCGAGCAGTGGCGTGTCCGTCTCACCCCGGGTGTGCGAGAGGGTCGGGTCGAGGGTGACTGGCGGTGCGGCGGTCATCGGTGGCCTCCCGGCGTGCATCGGTGGACGGGTCTGATCACACCCAACCCCGAGCGACGACGGCGCACAAGGCAATGCCCGTGACGTGGAGGGAACTCACACCCCGTCGCCGTCCCCGTCGCCGTCCCCGTCGCCGTCCCCGTCGTCGTCTCCGTCCTCCTCGTCCCCGTCGTCGCCGGGCGCGCGGTCCGGCAGGCGCCCGGTGAGCAGGAGGGCTCCCGCCGCCAGCAGGGCCGTGACCCCGAAGGCCTCCCGCAGCGCGTCGAGCCGCGCGCCGGCGTTCACCTCGACGACGGCCGCGGCCGTCGCGGCGTCGAGCGGCGACGCGGCCAGGGCGTCGGTCAGCTGCTTGTCGGAGATGAAGGGCACCCCGCCGACGAGCTGGGTCGAGGCCTGCGCCTTGACCGATGCCGGGACGGCCGGGTTCTGCTGGATGCCGGAGACGACCGAGGCCGTCAGGGTGGCCAGCAGCACGGAGCCGACGAGGGCGGTGCCGAGCGAGGCCCCGAGGTTGGTGCCGGTGTTCTGCAGGCCACCGACCTCGGCGCTCTCGGAGTCCGGCACCGACGAGACGGTGACGCTTCCGAGCTGCGACGAGAGCGCGCCGAGGCCGAAGCCGATGAGCAGCATGGGGATCGCGACGACCCCGGCGTTGGCGCCCGGATCCATGCCGCCGACGAGGACGAGGATGCCGGCGAGCACCGAGAAGAGGCCGACGCGCACGACCCGCCGCGGGTTGGCGCGCGGCCACACCTTGGGGATGCCCCCGGCGGCGACGAGCAGCGCGAAGGACAACGGCAGGATCCGCAGTCCCGTCTGGAGCGCGTCGAGCTCGAGCACGACGGAGAGGAAGAGTGGCACGGCGAAGAAGACGCCCGCCTGCACGATGTACTGGGAGAAGAACATGGACAGGCCGGCCACGAGACCGCGGTTGCGCAGCAGCGCCGGCCGCAGGAGCGGCTCGCCTCCGGTGCGCACGAGGTGGCTCTCCCAGCGCATGAAGCCGAAGACCACGAGGACGCCGAGCAGCACCAGCCAGATGGACGGGGAGGCGCCGAGGATCTTGGGAGCGCCCGGCTTGGCGACCACCCACCCCCACTCGCTCGTGCGCAGCACGCCGTAGACGACCGAGCCGAGGCCCACGACCGACAGCAACGAGCCGACGTAGTCGATGCGCGCGGGGCTCGGCGGCACGTCCGCCACCTTGCGCAGGAAGGCGATGATGACGAGGACGATGACGACCTCGCCGGCGAAGACGTAGCGCCACGAGGCGAAGGTCGTGACGGCCCCGCCGATGAGCGGCCCGGCGGCGACGGCCATGGCCCCGGCTGCCGCGACCAGACCGTAGGCGGCGGCGCGTCGCTCGGGCGGGAAGTTCGCGGCCACGAGCGCCACGATCGCCGGCATGATGAGCGAGGCACCGAGGCCCTCGAGCAGCGACCAGCCGAGCAGCAGCACGGTGAGGTTCGGCGAGATCGCGGTGACGAACGAGCCGGCGCCGTAGACGACCAGCCCGATGGCGAAGGCACGCCGCCGTCCCAGGATCGTGCCCAGCTTGCCGCCCGTGATCATCATCGTGGCCATGACGAGCGTGTAGAGCGTGATGGCGGTCTGGATGCCGCTGATCGTCGTGCCGAGGTCCTTGGCCACCACGGCCATCGAGACGTTCATGACCGAGCTGTCGAGCGTCATGAGGAACTGGCTCGCAGCGAGCACCGTGAGGATCAGACCGGCACCGGTCCGGGCGGCTGGCTGGGTCGACACCCGACCAGCGTCGCGCCCCACCGACCGCCCCCGCGTCACCCCGAGAGGATGAACGCCGCGGTGCCACCGGCCGGGGCGCGGAGCGCAATCGGGGCCGACAGCACGAAACCCCGACCGGCAACCGGTCGGGGTCTCGCGTTCTGTCTCAACACAGAGTGCACCCGTAGGGATTCGAACCCCAAACCTTCTGATCCGTAGTCAGATGCTCTATCCGTTGAGCTACGGGTGCGTCGTTCCTCACCGGGAGGAACGAAAAGTTACCTTAGCGCCTCGGGTCCGCATCCACGAAATCGGCCCCCAGCCCGGCCCGCCCACGACCTCCCGCTGCGACGGCGCCACGCCGCCCCACGGCATACGCCCGGCATCCCTCGCGACGCGTCGTGACCCCCGCTCGACCTACGGACGAGTACTGAAAATCCTGCAAGAAACCGACAGCGAGTCGTCGGATTTCTTGCGGCCCCGACGTGGTGTGAGCCGTCTCACCGCTCCGCGCCCGGCTTGCGGCCAAAGGCACTCACGGCGACGCGTACCTTGAAGTCATCACGTCATCTGTTCAACATGTGGACACCTCCAGGCCCCATCCGGGCCCGGGCCGGACCCACGTGGGGAGCAGCTTCGAACCGGCACGACGTGGTGCCGGGCGGCACCGCGCGCGAAGGGATGGGCCCCGAGTTGACCACGACCCACGAGAAACAGACACACACGACGCACGCGGGACTGTCCGCCTGGGTCGAGCAGGTCGCCGAGCTGACGCAGCCGCGCGACATCCGCTGGATCACCGGCTCCCCCGAGGAGTGGACCGAGCTGACCGACCAGCTCGTCGAGGCCGGCACGTTCGTGCGGCTCGACGAGAGCAAGAAGCCGAACTCCTTCTACTGCGCGAGCGACCCGACCGACGTCGCCCGCGTCGAGGACCGGACCTACATCTGCTCCGTCGACGAGAAGGACGCCGGGCCCACCAACAACTGGATGGCGCCCGACGAGATGAAGGCTCGGATGACCGAGCTCTACCGGGGGTCCATGCAGGGCCGCACGATGTACGTCATCCCCTTCGTCATGGGCCACCTCGACGCCAAGGTCCCGATGTTCGGCGTCGAGATCACCGACTCCGCCTACGTCGTCGTCTCCATGCTCGTCATGGCCCGCTGCGGCGACAGGGTGCTGCACAAGATCGAGGAGACGAACGCCGACTACGTGCCGGCGCTGCACTCGGTCGGCGCCCCGCTGGCCGACGGCCAGGCCGACGTCAAGTGGCCGTGCTCCGACACGAAGTACATCGTCCACTTCCCCGAGGAGCGCACCATCTGGAGCTACGGCTCCGGCTACGGCGGCAACGCCCTGCTCGGCAAGAAGTGCTACTCCCTGCGCATCGCCTCGGCGATCGCCCGTGACGAGGGCTGGATGGCCGAGCACATGCTCATCCTCAAGCTCACCTCGCCCAAGGGCTCGGTGCACTACGTCGCAGCCGCCTTCCCGTCGGCGTGCGGCAAGACCAACCTCGCGATGATCACCCCGACCGTGCCCGGCTGGAAGGCCGAGATGGTCGGCGACGACATCGCCTGGATGCGCTTCGGCGAGGACGGCCGGCTGTATGCCGTCAACCCGGAGTTCGGCCTGTTCGGTGTCGCCCCCGGCACCGGCGCGTCGACCAACCCCAACGCGATGGCCACCATCGACAAGGGCAACTCGGTCTTCACCAACGTCGCCCTGACCGACGACGGCGACGTGTGGTGGGAGGGCATGACCGACGAGGTCCCGGCCCACCTCACCGACTGGCACGGCAACAGCTGGACGCCGGAGGACGGCAAGAAGGGCGTGCTCTCGAGCCACCCGAACAGCCGCTTCTGCACGCCCGCCTCGCAGTGCCCGATGATCGCCCCGGAGTACGACAACCCCGACGGCGTCCCGATCGACGCGATCCTCTTCGGCGGCCGCCGCAAGACGACCGTGCCGCTCGTCTATGAGTCGCGCGACTGGCAGCACGGCACCTTCATCGGCGCCACGCTCTCCTCGGAGACCACCGCTGCCGCGACCGGCGCCGTCGGCGTCGTGCGCCGCGACCCGATGGCCATGCTCCCCTTCATCGGCTACCACGCCGGCGACTACATGAACCACTGGCTCGAGATCGGCAAGAGCGCGGACGCCTCCAAGCTCCCCCGCATCTTCGGCGTCAACTGGTTCCGTCGCGACGAGGAGGACGGCTCCTTCCTCTGGCCCGGGTTCGGCGAGAACAGCCGCGTCCTCAAGTGGGTCATCGAGCGCCTCGACGGGGACGCCGACGCCGTGGAGACCCCGATCGGGTTCGTGCCGACCGAGGGCTCCATCGACATCGACGGCCTCGACATGACGCCCGAGCAGGTGGCCAAGGCCATCAGGGTCGACGCGGCCGACTGGGAGAAGGAGCTTCCCCTCATCCAGGAGTGGTTCGACAAGTTCGGCGACCAGCTCCCCACGGAGCTGTGGGCCGAGCTCGACGCCCTCAAGGCCCGCGTCAGCGGTCACTGAGGTCGGTCCGCAGCCCGCTGGCCCGCGAGCTCGGACGACGTGATGCAGGGCCCGGCACCGCTGTGGTGCCGGGCCCTCCGTCATATCCCGACGGGTCACCCGAGGACGTATGCCGTGTCGCCCGGCACCCGGCATACGCGGGCGCCGTGCCGCCGGCCCCCACCCGGGTACGAGGAGGGCATGAGCGAACCGCACGCGTACCGGCGCGAGGAGTCGGAGGCGCAGCGACTCGACCGCAACTTCGGCGAGCAGCTGCAGGAGCTGCGCATCGTGCAGGCGGGTGTGCAGATCCTCTTCGCGTTCCTGCTGACGATCCCGTTCCAGCAGCGGTTCACGACGCTGACCGACCTCCAGCGCGACATCTACGTCGTGACCCTCGTCTCGATCGCGATCAGCACCCTCGTGTTCATGACGCCCGTCGCGATGCACCGGATGCTCTTCCGCGAAGGGCTCAAGGACTTCGTCGTGCGGCACACCGACACCCTGATCGGGACCGGGCTGCTCTTCCTCGTGGTCGGGATGATCGGCGGCGTCGTGCTCGTGCTCGACGTCCTGCTCTCTCACACGACGGCGCTGTGGATCGGCGGCGGCCTCACGGTTCTCGCGATCGGCCTGTGGCTGGTGCTCCCGCTCTCGCAGCGCCGGCGCCGGAGGCGCGAGGACGCCGCCGAGCACCCGGACGCCCCCTCCCCCACCTGAACCGTCGAGAGGCCACCGTTTGCGGGTCCTCCCCCGTGGAGAGGCCACGTCTGGCCCCCTCTATAACGTCGAGGGGCCACGTCTGGCCCTCTCTCCACCGTCGAGGGGCCAACGTTTGCGGGTCCTCCCCAGTCGAGAGGCCGACGTTTGTGGGTCACCGCTCGCCCGGCGGCGGGACGCCGTCGCTGGGCAGGCCCCTCGTTCCTCGGGGACTGCCCAGCTCCTCCCAAATCCCACACGTTCGTTCAGCACAAGACAGAAGGACCCCGACGAAAAGCGTGTCAGGGTCCTTCTGTCTTGTGCTGGCGGAGGCGGCGGGATTTGAACCCGCGAGAGGTTTTATCCTCAACCCGCTTAGCAGGCGGGCGCACTAGGCCACTATGCGACGCCTCCGTGCCCGGCACGGGCCGCCGAGGCGACGCCGGATACACGGGCGAGCACAGGCTACCGGCACCGGCGCGCCCGACCCAAACCGGGGTGTCCACGCGTCCGGACGCCATACCCGAGTCGATGAGGCACATATCAGGTTGTCAGGGCAGAATGTGCATCGGCTCGTGCGCACGGGCCGATCAGAGAGGACTCCATGAGCTATCCGAACACGCGAGGTCAGGCTGCGCCCCCGACACGCGAAGCGCTGCGACGTGAACTCAAGTCCGGTTTCCGCAGGGCACTCGGCCTCACAGCCCTCGGCACCGTGGTGCCCGGCGCCGGCCTGACGCAGACCCGCAGCCGCAAGGCCGGCTGGGCGATCCTCGTCATCGCCCTGGCCGGGATCGGCGTGGGCGCCTACTACGTGCTGCGGACCGGCCTGACCAACGCCGTGCTCTCGCTCGTCGCGCGCCCCACCGTGCTCCAGGCGATCGCCATCACCTTCGTCGTGATCGGCATCCTGTGGTGCGGCTCGATCATCCTGACCGCGGTCCAGTCCCGCCCCACGCGCCTGGACAAGGGCCGCACGCGTCTGCTCGCCGCCTTCACCACGCTCATGGTCTTCCTCGTCGCGGCGTCCTCGTTCAAGTTCGCGGAGTACGCCAGCATCACCCAGACGACCGTCGCCCAGGTCTTCGGCACGGCCCCGGTCAAGCCGGGAGTCGGCGCCCAGGTCGCCCAGGGCTCGGACCCCTGGGCCGACCAGGCGCGCGTCAACATCCTGCTGCTCGGCTCCGACGCGGGCGTCGGGCGCACGGGCACGCGCACCGACTCGATGATCGTCGCGAGCATCGACACCAAGACCGGCCGGACCGCGCTCATCTCGCTGCCCCGCAACCTCCAGCGGGTGCCGCTGCCCAAGGCCAGCCCCCTGCGCGGGCTCTACCCGAGCGGCACGTACGGCCGTCCGGTGTGCTTCCGGGAGCAGAAGGACCCCAACGACCAGTGCATGCTCAACGCCGTGTGGACCGAGGTCGACCAGTACCGCCAGGACCACCCCGGCTCCTACACGGGCAGCGTTCCCGGCCGTGACGAGACCCGCAACGTCATCTCCGAGGTCCTCGGTCTCAAGATCGACCACACGGTGGTCATCGACCTCAAGGGCTTCTCCCAGCTCATCGACGCCATGGGCGGCGTGACCGTCAACGTCAAGCTGAGCGGCTTCGGCACCAAGCTGCCCATCGGTGGCCACAGCGACGGCCGCGGCGGCGTCGTCGGTGAGACCGGCTACTTCAGCCCGGGGGTCCAGCACCTCTCCGGCAACCTGGCGCTGTGGTACGCACGCACCCGTGCGGCCGACAGCGACACCTACCGCCAGGCGCGCCAGCGGTGCGTGATCCAGGCGGTCGTGCGGCAGGTCGACCCCGCCCAGATGGTGTCCAAGTACCCCGAGATCGCCAGGATCGCGCGCGACAACATCTACACCGACATCCCCGCGCAGAACCTTCCGGCGTTCGTCGACCTCATCGAGCGCGTCCAGAAGGACAACAAGATCACCAGCGTCTCGTTCGACAAGATCCCCGACTTCAACTCGGTCCGGCCCAACTACGACGAGATCCGCGCCTACGTGCAGAAGAGCCTCCAGCCCCCTGCACCGTCGACCCCCTCGACGCCGAAGCCGACGAGCACCTCGACCAGGACGCCGACGAAGGCCCCGTCACCCACGACGAAGCCCTACGACGAGTGCTGATCGGTGGGCCGCGGTCGACGCGGCCCGCCGGTCACAACAAAGCCCCCGGCCGATGGCCGGGGGCTTTGTCACAAACGACTGAGGTTGTGTGTCGCTCGTTGCTGTTGATCTCGAGGGATCAGAGCGGGCGAACCGCGTCAGCCTGGGGACCCTTGGGACCCTGGGTGACCTCGAACTCGACTCGCTGCGCCTCTTCCAGCGAACGGTAGCCGTTCGACTGGATGGCCGAGTAGTGGACGAAAACGTCGGGGCCGCCGCCGTCCTGGGCGATGAAGCCAAAGCCCTTTTCGGCGTTGAACCACTTGACGGTGCCCTGTGCCATACGGGTAACTCTTCCTTCTTTAGCGTGTGGAACGACGCACCTCGCGCATCCCAAGCTGCCGCCTTGACTCCATGGGACGGGCGAACCCGCCGCTGTCGAAAAGAAATCCCGTCACCATTGCGGATGACGGGCACCTGCTCGACTTCGAGGAACTGCAACTGCAACCGCGACGAACCTAGCAGAATACCGCGCGTTCAGCCCGTCGGATGCCACCAGATTTTGGGCGTTCAGGAGGCGTTCGCCGCGCCGTCACGCCTGGTCCCTCGCAGGGCGAGTCGCGGGGGCCGGTCGCCACGGATCGTCGCCACCATGTCGATGACCCTGCGGGTCGCACGGACGTCGTGCGCGCGGAAGACCGTCGCCCCGAGCCAGGCCGCGACCGCGGTCGCGGCGAGCGAGCCCTCGAGGCGCTCCTCGGCCGGCAGGTCGAGCGACTCACCGACGAAGTCCTTGCGCGACATCGCTTGCAGCACAGGGTAGTTCAGTGCCACGACGTCTGCCGTATGCCGTAGCACCTCGAGCGAGTGCGCCGTGGTCTTGCCGAAGTCGAGGGTCGGGTCCACGAGGATGCGTTCACGGGGTATGCCGGCCTGCTCGGCCGCGGCGGCCCCCTCGGCCAGGGTGCGCACGACGTCCCGGACGACGTCGAGCTGGTCATCGCCGTAGGTCACGTCCACCGGGTCGGTGCGGGGCGGCAGGCCGCCGGTATGTGAGATGACGTAGCCGGCACCGATGCCGGCGGCGACATGCACGAGGTCACGGTCGTGGCCGGCCCACGTGTCGTTGACGAGGTCGACGACACCGTCGGCCTCACGGGCGACCTCGGAGCGCCAGGTGTCGAGGCTGAGGAGGACGTCGGGATGCTCGGCCCGGGCCCACTGCAGGAAGGGAACGACGCGCCGGACCTCCTCGTCGGCGTCGACCACCTCGCCCTCCTGGCCGGCGCGCACGCCACCGACGTCGACGAGGTCGGCACCGAGCTCGACCGCCTCGACGAAGGCCGCCTTGGCGGACTCGAGGTCGGCATGCCGGTTGCCGCTGAAGAAGGAGTCACGCGTGCGGTTGACGATGGCCATGACGGCCGGCGTCGCGGCGTCGAATCGCCTGCCGCGCAGGACGAGCGGGCTCGCCGACGGGAGCTCGACGGGGGCCAGTCGGCTCAGGATCTCGGCGGGGTCGGGCGCGGCATCCGAGCCGAATTGAGAGGTCACACTGTCGTATCTCACGGCCCTCGACAAAGGTCAACGGGTGGTCTGGTCATGGTTGCGCAACTGTTACCATTGTGGGGCAGACGTCACCCACGGCCCGGCCATGCTCCCGGCCGGGTCGCGGGTGGTCGGCCGGTCCTGACCGTCCCGCAATGACGGTCGACCACCGAGCCCCTTCGACGCGCTGTCAGGGCTCAGCCTTAAGGAAACTGAATACAGAGATGTCGTACCTCGTGTCGTTCTTCGCGGCCATGAACCGTCCGTCCAAGAACATGCCGGTCGGTCAGTACAACTCCAGCACGACGTTCGAGGAGCGGCTCGGCCTGCTCTGAGGGGACGCGTGCACGCTGGGCTCACCGTCGAGGCCGGCGCTTGAAACGAAAGGGACTCCGGATCTCCGGAGCCCCTTTTTTCATGCCCGGACCCGGTCAGAGCGGCTGCGGTGCCGTCCGACCGGCGCGAGGTCGCGCGTCAGATCGCGCGGGCGCTGCGCCCCGACGACACCGGGTGCGCGACCAGCCGCGCGACGAGTTGCACGACAGGTGCCGACCAGGCGCACGAGGTGGATGCAGCCGCTCCGCGCCGACGGAGCAGTGGCGGAGGGCGTGGGACTCCGCGCTGGTACCGGGCTCGTTCCTCGCCCGGGCCCAGCGCTCCCCTTCATCTCACGCCTCCGCAGCTGTTCCGAAGGCGCTCCGCGCCGACGGAGCAGTGGCGGAGGGCGTGGGATTCGAACCCACGATGGGCTATGAACCCATAGCGGTTTTCAAGACCGCCGCACTCGGCCACTATGCGAGCCCTCCAGTGTCCGCGGAAGTCTATCCGCGGCCGGCCCCACCGTCCGAATCAACCAGGCCCGGACCATGACACGTCGCACGACGTGCGTCATGGTGCTGCGCCCGGCGGGGTCCTGACACCACCAGCTGCGCGACCATCCGCAGGACGGTGCCCGGGACCGCGCCCTCGAAACCTGCGGCGGTGGGTCAGATGTAGATCGCGGGGTCGAGCCACTGGTTGGTGGCGTCGCGCTTGGGGAAGCGGATGACAGCCGGGATGCCGGTCGCCACCGCTCCGGCCGGAACGTCCTTGACGACAACGGAGTTCGCGCCGATCTGCACGTCGTCGCCGACGAGGACAGGCCCGAGCACCCGGGCGCCGGCACCGATCGTGACGCGGTTGCCGACGGTGGGGTGGCGCTTGACGTGAGCCAGCGACCGGCCGCCGAGGGTGACCCCGTGGTAGAGCATGACGTCGTCGCCGACCTCGGCAGTCTCCCCGATGACGACCCCCATGCCATGGTCGATGAAGAAGCGTCGGCCGAGCCGGGCCGCCGGGTGGATCTCGACACCGGTGATCGAGCGCGCCACCGTGGCGAGCACTCGCGCCGGTAGCCGCCCACCCGGCTGCTGGTAGAGCGCATGCAGCCCGCGGTGCGCCCAGACGGCGTGCAGGCCGGGCGAGGTCAGGACCAGCTCGAGCCGGGAGCTCGCCGCCGGGTCGCGCGCGATGGCACCGTCGACGTCCTCGAGCGCACGGTCGGCGAGCTTGCGCACGAGACCGAGCGGTCCGGCATACGAACGCTCCTCGCGGGCGGTCGTGGCCGCGCCGGCGGCCGAGGCCCCGTCACCGCGCACGAGCGTCAGCGGCTTCTCGGCCGGCCGTGGCTCGTGGTCGATCTGTGGTGCGGTGCTCATGGGCACGACTCCTTGGTGGCAGGTGGGGGTGACGAGGCGCGCGACGTCAGTCGACGAGGCCCTCGAAGAGGATGGTGGACAGGTAGCGCTCGCCGAACGATGGGATGATGACGACGATCGTCTTGCCCTGGTTCTCCGGACGCTGCGCGACCTGGACGGCGGCCGCGAGGGCGGCGCCGGACGACAGGCCGACGAGCAGACCCTCCTCGGTCGCAGCGCGGCGGGCCCACTTGACGGAGGTCTCGGCGTTGACGTCGATGACCTCGTCGTAGATCTCGGTGTCGAGGATCTCGGGGACGAAGTTGGCGCCGATGCCCTGGATCTTGTGCGGACCGGGCTGGCCGCCGTTGAGGATCGCCGACTCCTCCGGCTCGACGGCGATGACCTGGACGCCGGGCTTGCGGGCCTTGAGGACCTGGCCGATGCCGGTGATGGTGCCGCCCGTGCCGATGCCGGCCACGACGATGTCGACCTGGCCGTCGGTGTCCTTCCAGATCTCCTCGGCGGTGGTCTTGCGGTGGATCTCGGGGTTGGCGACGTTGGCGAACTGGCGGGCGAGCACGCCACCACGCTCGGCGGCGATCTCCTCGGCCTTGGCCACGGCGCCCTTCATGCCGGTGGACGGGTCGGTGAGGACGAGCTCGGCGCCGAACGCACGCAGCAGGGCGCGGCGCTCCTTGCTCATCGACTCGGGCATCGTCAGCACGACCTTGTAGCCGCGGGCCGCGCCGACCATGGCGAGCGCGATGCCGGTGTTGCCGGACGTGGCCTCGACGATCGTGCCGCCGGCCTTGAGCTCGCCGCTCGCCTCGGCCGCGTCGACGATCGCGACGCCGATGCGGTCCTTGACGGAGTTGGCGGGGTTGTAGAACTCGAGCTTGGCCGCAACCGTCGCGTCGGCGCCGTCCGTGATCTTGTTGAGGCGCACGAGCGGCGTGTTGCCGATCAGCTGGGTCACGTCGTCGTAGATCGGCATGTGCGGAAGCCCTTTCGCCGGGGTGCGGATCGGTCTGGTGACCAGGTCGTCATCGACAACCGGGTCTTCGTTATACATATTCCAACACGTCGTTATCCTGTGCCACCACCCGCCCAAGATCCGGGCGTATGCCGGGTGGCCACGACACGGCATACCCGATCTCCCCGCGTGGCCGGGTCGACAGACCGGCGACGAACCCTCGAGGGCCCGCCGGGAGACGAAGGGGACGGAACGGGACGAGCGTCACGCCGCGACGGCCGTCACATTCCGGGGGCGGTTGTTAACTCGTCAGTAGACTCCCCGGCATGAGTGCGCTCCAGATCGTCGCCGTCGTCGTCTGCCTCGGCGTCACCGCCGTCGCCGTCGCCCTGCTCGTCAAGACGGTCAACCACTTCCTCGCCACCTTCCGGCTCGGGCAGCCCGAGGACCGCGGTGACGACAAGGGAGCCCGCACCCGCACCCTGCTGCGCGAGTTCCTCGGCCACACCCGCATGTCGCGGCTGCCGGTCGTCGCCGTCGCGCACTGGTTCACCATGGTCAGCTTCGGCGTCCTGTTCTTCACCCTGCTCAACGCCTTCGGCCAGCTCTTCTCGCCGGAGTTCGTGCTGCCGGTCATCGGCCACTTCTTCCTCTACGAGTGGGTCACCGACTTCTTCGCCTTCGCGGGCTTCATCTCGATCCTCGTGCTCATGGCGATCCGGCAGAAGAACCACCCGCGCTCGGCCGCCGGCGAGGACGGCCGCCGCAGCCGCTTCTTCGGCTCCACGTGGTGGCAGGCCTACTACGTCGAGCTGACGATCCTCGGCGTCACCCTCTGCATCGGGCTGCTCCGCGCGCTCGAGTGGACGCTCGCGCGCAAGCAGGGCACCGGCATGGACAACGCCCTGCACTTCCCGCTGACCGGCTGGATCGGCAACTTCTTCACCGGCCTGTCGATCGGGGCCATCGAGAACCTCATCGTGATCATCGCCGCGATCAAGATCCTCATCAGTTTCGCCTGGATGATCACCATCGCGCTCCAGCCGACGATGGGCGTGGCCTGGCACCGCTTCCTCGCCTTCTTCAACATCTTCTTCAAGCGCCACGCCGACGGCCGCACCAGCCTCGGCGAGCTCCAGCCGATCAAGGTCGACGGCAACCCGCTCGACTTCGAGAACGTCGACGAGCTCGACGAGGACGCCGCGCTCGGCGTCGGCAAGGTCGAGGACTTCACGTGGAAGGGCCTGCTCGACTTCACGACGTGCACCGAGTGCGGCCGCTGCCAGAGCCAGTGCCCCGCCTGGAACACCGACAAGCCCCTCTCCCCCAAGTTGCTCGTCATGACGCTGCGTGACCACGCGCACGCCAAGTCGCCGTGGCTGCTCGCCTCCGAGGAGATCCGCAACGCCGGCATCGAGTCGGCCGAGGGCTTCAGCGACGCCACCAAGGGCGCCGTCGCCACCGAGCAGCTCGTCGGCGAGACCGGCTACGACATCCGCCACCCGCTGACGGCCTACAACCCGCACGGCCCCGACGCCGTCATCGACGAGGACGTCCTCTGGTCGTGCACCACCTGTGGTGCCTGCGTCGAGCAGTGCCCCGTCGACATCGAGCACGTCGACGCCATCGTCGACATGCGCCGCTACAAGAACCTCATCGAGTCGGCCTTCCCCGCCGAGCTCAACGGCCTGTTCAAGAACCTCGAGAAGAACAGCAACCCCTGGGGTCTCGCGCCGCGGCTGCGGATGGACTGGGCCAAGGACCTCCCCTTCGAGGTCAAGCAGGTCGGCCAGGACGTCGAGAGCCTCGACGAGGTCGACTACCTCTTCTGGGTCGGCTGCGCCGGCGCCTACGAGGACCGCGCCAAGAAGACGACGCGCGCCGTCGCCGAGCTGCTCGACACGGCCGGCGTCAGCTTCGCGGTGCTCGGTGACGGCGAGGCCTGCACCGGCGACTCGGCCCGCCGCGCCGGCAACGAGTTCCTCTTCCAGATGCTCGCGCAGCAGAACGTCGAGACCCTCAACGAGGTCGGCGCGACGAAGATTGTCGTCACCTGCGCGCACTGCTTCAACACCATCAAGAACGAGTACCCGCAGCTCGGCGGCCAGTACGAGGTGCTGCACCACACGCAGCTGCTCAACCGCATCGTCCGCGAGAAGCGCCTGACCCCGGTCGCCCGACCCGGTGACGCGTCCTCGGCCGGCACCCTGACCGGCGCCGCCTCGACGGGCGCGAAGGTGACCTACCACGACCCCTGCTACCTCGGCCGGCACAACCAGGTCTACGCCCCGCCGCGCGAGCTGCTCCAGATCCTGCCCGGCGTCGAGTACGCCGAGATGGAGCGCAGCAAGGAGAAGTCGTTCTGCTGCGGCGCCGGCGGCGCCCGCATGTGGATGGAGGAGAAGCTCGGCACGCGGATCAACACCAACCGCACCGAGGAGGCCCTGGCGACGGGCGCCGAGCGCATCGCCGTCGGCTGCCCCTTCTGCAAGGTCATGCTCTCCGACGGCCTCAACGCCGCCATCCAGGACGGCAAGGCCACCGACGCCGTCGAGGTCGTCGACGTCGCGCAGATGCTCCTCGCCGCCGTGCGCCGCGGTGACGACGGCGACGACGAGCCCGAGACCGCGACGCCCGAGCCCCAGCCCGACCCGGAGCCCGCTCCGGTCGGCTGAGCCGGCCGGACGGCATACGTCCAGCGGTGCTCGAAGGCCCCCTCCGTCCGGAGGGGGCCTTCGTCGTCGTGCGGCCGTCCCGCCCAGGCTGGAAACTCGCCGTGAGAACGCTCTCACAAACTCTTGCCCTCACCGCCGCGACAGTGAATCGTGAGCGCATGACTCAACGACGAGATCGACGTGGGTGGCCCTCCCGCGGGCTCCACCGACTGGCCCTCGCGGCCCTGGCCGTCGCGACCGCGGCCGTCCCGACCATCGCCGTCGCCGGGGCCGGAGCGGCCCCCGCGCCGTCGTCCGCCGTGGCTGCGGCCCCCGCCGCCCCCGACCTCGGAGCGGGCACCCTCGTGCTCGACCCGTCCATGTCGACCGCCGAGATCCAGGCCAAGGTCGACGCGATCGCCACTGCGCAGGTGTCCAACGAGATGGGCCCCGAACGGCACGCGATCCTCTTCAAGCCCGGCACCTACGGCACCGCCGCCAACCCGCTGAACTTCCAGGTCGGCTACTACACCGAGGTCGCCGGCCTCGGGAAGGACCCGGGCGACGTCGTCATCAACGGCTCGGTCTACGTGCGCAACCAGTGCGGCTCGAGCGGGTGCATCGCGCTCAACAACTTCTGGCGCTCGATGTCCAACCTGACCGTCAACGTCACCACCCCCGGCTTCGGCTGCTACAGCGGGCAGTTCTGGGCCGTCTCCCAGGCGGCGCCGCTGCGGCGCGTGCACGTCAAGGGCCAGACGACGCTCATGGACTACTGCACCGGCCCCTCGTTCGCCAGCGGCGGCTTCATCGCTGACTCGAAGTTCGACGGGACCGTCATCAACGGCTCGCAGCAGCAGTTCTTCACCCGCAACAGCGTGCTGAACGGCTGGACCAACGGCGTCTGGAACCAGGTCTTCTCCGGCGTCGAGGGCGCGCCCGCCGAGTGCTTCCCGGGCGCGCCCAACGGCTGCGGGCCCTACACGACCTTCGCCACGACCTCGGTGAGCCGCGAGAAGCCCTACCTCTACGTCGACGACAAGGGCGCCTACCGCGTCTTCGTGCCGGCGGCCGCGACCGACTCGAGCGGCGTCACGTGGGCGTCCGGGTCGACTCCCGGCCGCTCGATCGGGATCGGCGACTTCTACGTGGCCAGGCCGTCGGACTCGGCACAGGCGATCAACCGCGAGCTCGCCCGCGGCCGCAACCTGCTCCTCACGCCCGGCGTCTACCACCTCGACCAGACCCTCAAGGTCAAGCGGGCCGACACCGTCGTCCTCGGCCTCGGTCTGGCCAGCCTGACGCCGACCGACGGACAGGTCGCCATGAGCGTCGCCGACGTGCCGGGCGTCGACATCGCCGGCATCACCTTCGACGCCGGGCCGGTCAACTCGCCGGTCCTGCTCCAGATCGGGACCCAGCGGGCTGCCGGGACGCCGGCCGCCAGCCGGGCCGGGTGGAGCAGCGCCGCCGACCCGACCGCCCTGCAGGACGTCTTCTTCCGCATCGGCGGCCCGTACGTCGGCAAGGCGACCGTCAGCCTCCAGGTCAACAGCGACCACGTCGTCCTCGACGACATCTGGGCCTGGCGCGCCGACCACGGCAACGGCGTCGGCTGGACGAGCAACACCGCCGACACCGGCCTCGTCGTCAACGGCGACCACGTCACTGCGACAGGCCTATTCGTCGAGCACTACCAGAAGACCGAGGTCATCTGGAACGGTGAGCACGGGTCGGTCACGTTCTTCCAGAACGAGCTGCCCTACGACCCGCCGAGCCAGGCCGCGTGGATGTCGGCACCGGGCCACGAGGGCTACCCCGCCCTGCTCGTGGGGCCCGGCGTGAAGAGCTTCTCGGGGTCCGGCATGGGCTCCTACAGCTTCTTCAACCAGGGCGTCGACATCTTCGCCGCCAACGCGTTCGAGGTGCCGGCGACACCAGGCGTCCGGCTGCACGACCTGCTGACGATCTTCCTCGACCCGTCCACCGGCAAGGGCGGCATCCGCAACGTCGTCAACGGCGTCGGCGGCTCGTCGACCATCGCCAACCCGGACGTGCCGGTCACCGTCGTCGAATACCCCTGAGCACGTGCGCCCCCGGCCCGACGGTCGTATGCCGTCGGGCCGGGTGGCCGTTGCTGTCCGGCCGGGTGGAGGTATGCCGTCGGGCCGGACGGCCGTGTGCCGTCGGGCCGGGCAGCCGTGCGCCACTCATGGGCCGTAGGGTGAGCCGATGACTGCCGACCTGTCCGTCGTCGCCCGCGACCTCGCCCCGACCGGGACCCTCCGGGCCTCGATCAACCTCGGCAACCCCGTTCTCGCACAGGGCAGCCCGTCTGCCCCGTCGGGCGTCACCGTCGACATCGCCCGCGCAGTGGGCGAGCGCCTCGGGCTGCCGGTCGAGCTGCTCTGCTTCGACGCGGCCCGCCGGTCCTACGAGGCGATGGCGACCGGCGCGGCCGACATCTGCTTCCTTGCGATCGACCCGGCACGCGAGGCCGAGGTCGCCTTCACCGAGCCCTACGTGCTCATCGAGGGCGTCTACGTCGTGCCGGCGGCCTCCCCGCTGTGCACTGCCTCCGACGTCGACACCGAGGGGGTCCGGGTCGGGGTCAAGACCGGGTCGGCCTACGACCTGCACCTGACGCGCACGCTGGAGCACGCCCGGCTGGTCCGCGGTGACGAGGGCGTCGACGTCTTCCTCGACGAAGGCCTCGAGGTCGGGGCGGGGATCCGTGAGCCCGTGACCGCCTTCGCGCAGTCGCGCGACGGCCTGCGGCTGCTCGACGGCGCCTTCATGCAGATCCGCCAGGCCGTCGGCACGACCCGCTCCCGCTCGCCACGGACGGTCGCCTTCCTGCGCGACCTCGTCGAGGATCTCAAGGCCGACGGCTTCGTCGCCGCCGCCTTGGAGCGGTCGCGGCAGCGACGTGACCTGGCGGCTCCGCCCGCCTGACGGCATACGCCGGGGTGGAGGTTCGCACCCCGGGGAGCGGGTGCGAACCTCCACGGTCCGGACGGGTCAGGTGAGGCGGCCCACCGTCGGCGCGGCGATGCCGAAGGCGGCGCGCTCGTCGTCGGTCAGCAGCCGCGACCGGATGAGGAACCGCACCCCCTCCGGCGCCTCGACGGAGAAGCCGCTGCCCCGGCCCTTCACGACGTCGACGGTGAGGTGCGTGTGCTTCCAGTACTCGTACTGCGACACCGACATCCAGAACCCGACGGGCGCCGGGACACCGCTGACGACGAGGTCGGCCAGGTGCACGTCTGCCTCGCTCGTGAGGAACTCACCCGCCGGGAAGCACATGGGAGAGCTGCCGTCGCAGCAGCCACCCGACTGGTGGAACATCAGCGGTCCGTGGATCCCGGTGAGGCGACGGAGCAGGTCCGCCGCCTCACCGGTGAGGTCGACCCGGCTGGGGGAAGCCGATGGCTCACCGGGCGCGACCGTCTCTGGGGGCGTGGTCACGGGGACCGGCCCGGTCAGAAGAACCCGAGCGCGTCGGGCGAGTAGGAGACGAGGAGGTTCTTCGTCTGCTGGTAGTGGTCGAGCATCATCTTGTGGTTCTCGCGGCCGATGCCCGACTGCTTGTAGCCACCGAAGGCGGCGTGCGCCGGGTACTGGTGGTAGCAGTTGGTCCAGACGCGACCGGCCTTGATGCCACGGCCCATCCGGTAGGCGCGCGAGCCGTCGCGGGTCCACACGCCGGCGCCGAGGCCGTAGAGCGTGTCGTTGGCGATCGAGAGGGCGGCGGCCTCGTCGTCGAAGCTCGTGAGCGACACGACGGGACCGAAGATCTCCTCCTGGAAGATCCGCATCGAGTTGTCACCCTCGAAGATCGTCGGCGCGACGTAGTAGCCCTCGGCGAGGTCGCCGTCGAGCACGTTGCGGTCGCCACCGGTGAGCACCTTGGCACCCTCCTGACGGCCGATGTCCATGTAGGAGAGGATCTTCTCGAGCTGGTCGTTGCTGGCCTGGGCGCCCATCGTCGTCTCGGTGTCGAGCGGGTTGCCCTGCTTGATCTTCTCGACACGGGCCACGGCGTCGGGCACGAAGTCGCTGTAGATCGAGCTCTGGACGAGCGCGCGTGACGGGCACGTGCAGACCTCGCCCTGGTTGAGGGCGAACATCGTGAAGCCCTCGAGCGCCTTGTCGTAGAATGCGTCCCGCTCCTGCGCGACGTCCTCGAAGAAGACGTTGGGGCTCTTGCCGCCGAGCTCGAGGGTGACGGGGATGATGTTCTGCGAGGCGTACTGCATGATGAGCCGGCCGGTCGTCGTCTCGCCGGTGAAGGCGATCTTGGCGATGCGGGGTGAAGAGGCGAGGGGCTTGCCCGCCTCGACACCGAAGCCGTTGACGACGTTGAGGACGCCGGGCGGCAGCAGGTCACCGACGAGCTCGACGACCTTGAGGATCGACCACGGCGTCTGCTCGGCGGGCTTGAGCACGACGCAGTTGCCGGCCGCCAGGGCCGGCGCGAGCTTCCACACGGCCATGAGGATCGGGAAGTTCCACGGGATGATCTGACCGACGACGCCGAGCGGCTCGTGGAAGTGGTAGGCGACCGTGTTCTCGTCGATCTCGCTGCTCGAACCCTCCTGTCCCCGAAGGACGCCCGCGAAGTAGCGGAAGTGGTCGACGGCGAGCGGCAGATCGGCGGCGAGCGTCTCGCGGACGGCCTTGCCGTTCTCCCACGTCTCGGCCACGGCGAGCGCCTCGAGGTTCTGCTCGATGCGGTCGGCGATCCGGTTGAGGATGAGCGAGCGCTCGCCGAGGCTCGTGCGACCCCACGCGGGGGCGGCGGCGTGGGCGGCGTCGAGGGCGGCCTCGATGTCCTCCTCGGTGCCGCGGGCGACCTCGCAGAACGGCTTGCCGTTGACGGGCGAGACGTTCTCGAACCACAGGCCCTTCTTCGGGTCGACCCAGTTGCCGCCGATGAAGTGGCCGTAGCGGTCGAGGACGGTCACGAGCGAGTCCGGCTGCCCGGGCGGTGCGTAGACGGTCATGGTTGATCTCCCAACATCCTTGGTGGTCTCCCCTCGAAGGGGTTGGCAGGACGCTAGGCAGCGCAACGTTGCAACCACGTTGCGTCGCGTATGCCGGGTGGCGCGCTCACGGCATACGCCCGGTTCGTGGCCTCTCGTCGTTCAGGCAGCGGCCACACGTGGCCTCTCGACGTGCGCACACCCACGAACTTTGGCCTCTCGACGTGCGCACACCCACGAACTTTGGCCTCTCGACGGTTGAGAGCGTCGAGAGGCCACGAATGGCCCATGCGGAGGGATCGAGAGGCCACGAATCGCCCTCGGTCAGGGGGTGGGGCCGAGCTCGCGGTCGAGGCGGTGGATCTGGTTCTGGACGAGCGGCATGAGCGGCGAGCCGGGACCGAGCACCCGCGCCTGGGCCTGCCACATCTCGTAGTCGTCGGCCCCCGACGCCGACCTGGTCCACGCCGACATGAGGTCGGCCCGGCCGCTGCCGAGCACGGCCCGGCGCAGGTCGCCCTCGACGCTCTCGCGCAGCCGCACCACGCCCGGCGCCACCGACCGGGGCAGCAGCGGCCCCCGGTAGGCGCGCATCGCGCTGGCGACGTCACCGGCAGCGAGGTGCGCCTCGACGGCGAGCCAGTCGCCCGACAGCTCGGCCACGAGCCGGTACGGCCGTGACGCGAGCAGCTCCTCCCCGAGCAGGCTGCGCAGGCGGCCCATCTCGACCCGCAGCGTGGAGGCGCTGCTGTCCTCCTCGTAGAGCAGGACGGCGAGCTCGTCGCCGGACAGCCCACGCGGCGCCGACGCGAGCAGCAGGAGGATCTCGCTGTGCCGCGGGCTGAGGCGCACCGTCCGCCGGTGGCCGCGCCCGTCGTCGACCGTCAGGAGGGTGTCGTTGCGACCGAGGGACTCCATGAGCACCGACAGGCCGCGCGCCGACGACGGCGCCGGTGCTGCTGCCCGCCCGCTGACGAGCAGCTCGCGCGCGAGCTCGGACTCGGCCATGCGGGCGGCGGCCCTGACCATCGCCATGGTCTGCGGCACCACGATGTCGTCGCCGCCGGTGATGTCGAGGACGCCGAGCACGCTCTGGTCGGACGGGTCGTGGATCGTCGTGGCGGCACAGCTCCAGCGCTGCACCGAGCGCCGGAAGTGCTCAGCGCCGACGACGTTGACCGACTGGTCGAGGCGCAGCGCCATGCCGGGGGCGTTGGTGCCGGCGAGGCGCTCGTCCCAGTTGCTGCCCTCGACGAAGCCGATCGACTCGGCCCGCCGGAGCACGCTCGGGGTGCCGCACACCCAGAGCAGCTGCCCGGACGCGTCCGAGACGGCCATGACGGCGTCGCAGTCGCGAGCGGCCTGGCCGAGCACGTCGTCGAGCAGGGGGAAGACCCTTGCCAGCGGGTGCGCCTCGCGGTGGTCGCGCAGGGCGTCGGCCGGCAGGGTGATCGGGGCGCCGACCGTGTCGACGTGCACCCCCGCAGCGGCCGAGCGCAGCCACGAGTCCGCGACGTGGGCACGGACCCCGGCGCTCTCGGACTCGGTGTGCGCGTCGACGGGCATGGGGCGATTGTGCACGCACTCCGGCGCCGCGGCACAGGAGTGCGCCGGATCCCACAGCCGCGGGACGCGGGCGCGGGGTTGGACAGCTTGCCCGACGGGGGTGGTCAAGCGGCGGATTGAGGCGCACCATGAAGGAACCCGCCCAGAATCCTTCAGGGAAGTCCGAGGAGCGACGATGTCACGACGAGCCCCCTTCGTGCCCGACGGCGTGCCGGTGCTGTCACGCGGTCGCCACCGCAGCCCCCGCAAGGGCGCCTGCTTCATGGAGATGGCCTCGTTCCTGGCCGGTGAGCGCTGGAGCGACCACCCGGAGTGCACCCACCCCGTGCTGGCCACCCTCGCCCGCTGCGTCAACGACCTGCTCGACGAGACGCACCGACAGCGGCTGGTGACGATGATCCCCGAGGTGGTCGGCCTCAACCCCGACGACCCCCGCGTGGCGACAGCCCTCGTGCTGACCACCGCCCGTGCGGCGCTGCCCGTGTCGGCCGAGGAGCGCCAGAACGTCATGGCCCTCGCGATCCTCAACGCCGAGGGCATCCTCGCGGAGCAGGACGGCCGCTCCCCCGGTCAGCTGTCCAAGGCGTCCCGCGCCGCACTCGCGACGTCGCCGGCGGCGGAGCGCTGGGCTCGGATCCACCTGGCCCGCATGGGCTTCAACGCCGCAGCCGTGCGGCCGGCCAACGCCGCCAAGGTCGTGGCCCTCGCCGTCGACGGCATCGCGCGCGCCTGCGTCGACGACCCCGAGGAGCGCCTCGTCAAGCTGCTCCGCGACGGCATCGACGTCGTCGTCGCCTTCGCACCGCTGGCCCCGGCCGCCGTGCCGGTCACCTGGGTCGCACCCACCACCACCTCGGCTGCCACCTCGGCCCACTCCCCGGCGCGGACCCCCATCCGCTGACCCGCCTCGGACGGCATCCACCGGTGGCCACGTCCAAGAGACGTGGCCACCGGTGGATGCACGGCGTGCGCCGAGGGGCGAGGCCTCAGCGGGTCTCGCGGAAGTCGACGTGCTCGCGTGCGACCGGGTCGAACTTGCGCAGGACCAGGCGGTCGGGGCTGGTCCGGCGGTTCTTGCGCGTCACGTAGCTGTAGCCGGTGCCGGCGGTCGAGCGGAGGGTGACGACGGGGCGCAGGTCGGTGTGCTTGGCCATGGGTGGCTCCTTCGGTCTCGGGTCGCGAAGCTCGCGACATTGATGAGAACGATTCTCGTTCGTGATACATTCCCCTCAGACAGAGACACGACAGAGGCCCCCGCATCCGACGCGGGGGCCTCTGTCGTGACTGCCTCTCGGGAACCGCTCGGCACGCTCGCGGACGACGGGCGTATGCCGTCAGCCGCTCACGTGAGCGCGGGGCCCAGCCGAGGCCGGCTCAGGCGAGGCCGGCGCCGGCGAGCCAGGTCTTGGCGACCGCACTCGCGTCCTTCTTGTCGACGACGACCTGCTTGACCATGTCGGCGAGCGAGGCGGTGTCGAGCTTGGCCGAGACCGCGTTGAGGATGCTCTTGACGCTGTCGGCCTTGTCGGAGCGCACGAGCGGCACGACGTTGTCCGAGCCGAAGAGGCTCTGCGGGTCCTCGAGAACGACGAAGCCGTTCGCCGCGATGGAGGGGTCGGTGCTGAAGATGTTGGCGGCCTTGACCTGGCCGTTCTTCAGCGCCTCGACCGTCGCCTGGCTCTGCAGCGGGCGGAACTCCTTGGGCGTGATGTTGTAGACCGACTTGAGGCCGACGAGGCCCTGCTGGCGGGTCTTGAACTCCGGGGGCGCCCCGATGGTGAGGTCGGCCTGGTGCGCCGCCAGGTCGGGGATCGCCTTGAGCGACCACTGGTTGGCGGTGTCCTTGGTGACGGCGAGGGAGTTCTTGTCCTCCGCCGCGGACTTGTCGAGGACCGACAGACCCTGCGGGACGGCCTTCTGGAGGGCGGCGTAGACCTCGTCGGGCTGCACGACCTTGGCGTTCTTGTCGTAGAAGTTGAGCAGCGAGCCGGTGTACTCCGGCAGCACGTCGACCTCGCCGCCGGTGATGGCCTTGAGGTAGGTCTCGCGGCTGCCGATGTTGAACTGGCGCGTGACGGTCATGCCCTTGGCCTCGAGGGCCTGGGCGTAGATCTCGCCGAGCAGGGCGGCCTCGGGGAAGTCGGCCGAGCCGACCTTGACCGAACCGGCGGCCCCGGTCGAGCCTCCGGTCGAGCCCGCGGCGGGGCTCGTGGCGGGGGCGAGCGGGTCACTGCCGCCACCGCAGGCGGCCAGTGGCACGACGGCGGCGAGCAGCAGGCCCGCGGCGAGGAAGCGCGTGCGTGTCATGATCGGTCCCTTTCGGATGGGGTGCCCGTGGTGGCGGTCGCCTCCACGGGGCCGGTGCTGCCGGAGCCGACGAGCGCAGCCTGCCGCGGGTCGGGGCCCGGGCGGTCTGCACCGGCGGGGTCGTGGTCGGAGTGGGGATCGTGGTGTCGGGCGCGTGATCGGGCAACACGCGTGGACCGTCCGCTGATTCCCGGTGAGACGCCCCAGTTCTCGAGCAGGGCCAGGACGCCGTCGGCGACGAGCGCGAGGACCGCGACGAGGATCGAACCGCACACCATCTGGACGTAGTCGCGCGAGGCGAGACCGTCGATGAGGTAGCGGCCCAGGCCGCCGAGGCTGACCGACGCTGCGATGGTGGCGGTCGCGATGACCTGGAGCGTCGCGCTGCGCAGGCCGCTGAGGAAGAGCGGGAGCGCGCACGGCGCCTCGACCTTGGCCAGCACCTGCCAGCCCGTCATGCCCATCCCGCGGGCCGCGTCACGGGCCGCGGGCTCGACGCTGTCGATGCCGGCATACGTGCCCGACAGCAGCGGCGGGATCGCGAGCAGCACGAGGACCGTGATGCTCGGGATGACGAAGGCGAGGTCGCTCTTGATGAGCGGCCCGACGAACATCGAGACCGCGAAGAGCAGCCCGAGGGTGGGCACGGCGCGCGCCGCGTTGGCGCCGGTGACGAGCCAGCGCATGCGGCCGGAGTGGCCGACCCACGCGCCGAGCGGCACGGCGATGACGAGGGCGATGAGCAGGGTGAGGCCGGTGTAGACCAGGTGCTCGACGACCCGGTTGGGCACGCCGTCGGTGCCCTGCCAGTTGGCGGGATCGGTGAACCAGGCCACGACCTGCGCGAACGTCATGCGGCCACCGCCCTCGTCCAGGGCGTCAGCACGCGCGAGACGACCTGGATGACGAGGTCGAAGACGAGCGCGAGGAGCAGGCAGGCGACGATGCCGACCCAGACCTCGGTCGGGTAGGAGCGGGCGTAGCCGTCGGTGAGGAAGTAGCCGAGCTGCGAGATGCCGATGAGCGAGGCCACGCTGACGATGCTGACGTTGCTGACGGCGGCCACACGCAGCCCGGCCGCGATGACCGGCACGGCGAGCGGGAGGTCCACGGCACGGAACCGCGCGAACGGGCCGTAGCCCATGGCGATCGCCGCCTGGCGGGTCGACCCGTCGACGGACGACAGCCCGTCGGCGACGGTGCGGGTCAGGAGGGCGACGGTGTAGACGGTCATCGCGATGATGACGTTGATCGAGTCGAGGATCTTCGTACCGAGCAGCGGCGGCAGGAGGATGAACAGCGCCAGCGAGGGGATCGTGTAGAGCAGGCCGGTCGTCGTCAGCAGGACCGCCCGCAGCCTCGGCTGTCGCGCCGCGAGCCAGCCGAGCGGCACGGCGACGACGAGACCGAGCACGAGCGGCAGGCCGGCGAGCCAGGCGTGCTGGCCGGCGCGGGACAGGATGTCGCCGAGGTGGTCGAGGGCCCAGGTCACCGGGCGGTCGCCCCCTCGGCTGCAGCCGCGTCGGCGGGAGCCGCGTCGCGACGGGCCTCGATCGCGGGGATCACCTCGGCGGCGCGGATGGTGCCGACGAGCCGGCCGTCGTCGTCAGCCACGACGCCGCGGCCGCTCGGGGACGACAGGGCGGCGTCGAGCAGCGCACGCAGCGAGCCGGAGGTGGAGGCGACGGTGCCGCCTCGGTGCAGCAGGTTCCGGGTCACCTCGGTCTCGACGGCGGCGGCGCGCACCCAGCCGAGCGGCTCGCGGTCGTCGTCGACGCAGAGCACCCACGGCGTGCCGACGGCGCGGACCTCGTCGGCCCGCGCACCGAGGCGCACCGTCGGCTCGTCGGCCAGCGAGAGCTCGGGCGCAGCCGCAAAGGAGAGCGCACGGTAGCCGCGGTCGCGTCCGACGAAGCCGGCGACGAAGTCGTCGACGGGGTCGGCGAGGAGCTTGGCGGGCGAGTCCAGCTGTGCCAGAACGCCGCCCACCCGCAGCACGGCGACCTGGTCGCCGAGCTTGACCGCCTCGTCGATGTCGTGGGTGACGAAGAGGATCGTCTTGCCGAGCTCGGACTGCAGGCGCAGGAACTCGTTCTGGAGCTGCTCGCGCACGACGGGGTCGACGGCCGAGAAGGGCTCGTCCATGAGCATGACGGGCGGGTCGGCCGCGAGCGCCCGGGCGACGCCGACGCGCTGCTGCTGGCCGCCGGAGAGCTGGGCGGGGTAGCGCCGTGCCATCGCCGGGTCGAGGCCGACGCGCTCGATGAGCTCCATGGCCCGGGCACGAGCCGTCTTCTTGTCGGTGCCGAGCAGCCGCGGCACGGTGGTGACGTTGTCGAGGACGGTGCGGTGCGGGAAGAGGCCGGCGTGCTGGATGACGTAGCCGATGCCGCGGCGCAGCTCGGCGACGTCGAGCGAGGCGGTGTCCTTGCCGTCGATCGAGATCGTGCCCGACGTCGGGGTGATCATCCGGTTGACCATGCGCAGCGTCGTCGTCTTGCCGCAGCCCGAGGGCCCGACGAGGACGGTGATCTTGCCGGTGGGGGCCTCCAGGGTCAGGTCGTCGACGGCGACCGACCCAGCTCCCCCGTCGTCGCCGGACGCATCGGCGTATCGCTTGGTCACGCCCTCGAAGCGGATCATGCTCAACAACGTACCCGCCTGCGCCGACGGCGCCTCGGACGTCGAATCACGGTCAGATGTCGATGATGACCCCGCCGCCGTGCACGACGCGCGCCACGACGGCCCCGATCGGGCCGGACCGCGGCTCGGGGTCGCCTCCCAGCTCGCCCGCGAAGCTCGACCGGACGATCTCCGTGACGAGCGCCGTCCAGAGCCGGGAGCGCACGAGCATGGCGTGGTCGGCGCGGGCCACGCGGACGAGGGAGGCGTCGAGCCCACGCGCCTGCATCTGCTCGACCGCGGTCCGCGTGCGGGCGAGGGAGCAGATGATGTCGCGGTCGCCGTGGAGCAGCACGGTGCGGGTGCCGTCACCGGGCTGCGGGTCGCCGGGCTCGACCCACGTAGCCAGCCCGACGACGAGCCGCACGTCCGGGTCGTCCCCGACGTGCATCGCGACGCGGCCTCCCATGGAGTGGCCGACGATCGCGATCGGGACGCCCGGGTATGCCGCCCGCACCTGTGCCAGCGCCCACCTGGCGTCCTCGACGGGCATCGCGTCGCCGTTCCAGCCCCGGACGCGGAAGCGCAGGCGTGCGACGGCCAGCGGCCCGGGCACGCGCCGCAGGGCCCGGGCGAACGGCACGAGCCGGGCGACGTTGTGCGACCACGGGCGGTTGGGCTCGAGGCCCTCGACCGCCCCTCCGTGCAGGACGAGGGCGACGGCGGTCGCCCCGGCGGGCTGCGCGTCCCACGCGAGGGAGGCAAGCGGCATACCGGATCGGTCGTCGGCGGCGCCCTCGCGCTCGAGGTCGGCGATGTCGTGCACCTCGGCGGGGCGCGTCAGGTCGTCCGTGGCGCTCACACCCGGGTGCGGTGGAAGTTGGCGAACGACCGGCTCGCCGTCGGGCCGCGCTGGCCCTGGTAGTGCGAGCCGTACACGCCTGAGCCGTAAGGGTTCTCGGCGGGTGAGCTGAGCCGGAAGAAGCAGAGCTGGCCGATCTTCATGCCCGGGTAGAGCATGATCGGGAGGGTCGCGACGTTGGACAGCTCGAGCGTCACGTGACCCGAGAAGCCCGGGTCGACGAAGCCCGCCGTCGCGTGGGTCAGCAGCCCGAGCCGGCCGAGCGAGCTCTTGCCCTCGACGCGCGCGGCGAGGTCGTCGGGCAGCGAGACCGTCTCGAGCGTCGAGCCGAGGACGAACTCACCCGGGTGGAGGACGAAGCCGTCCTCCTCCGGCGTGACCTCGACGAGCCGCGTCAGGTCGGGCTGCTCGGCCGCGGGGTCGATGTAAGGGTACTTGTGGTTGTCGAAGAGCCGGAAGAACTTGTCGAGCCGGACGTCGACGCTCGAGGGTTGGACCATCTGCGGGTCCCACGGGTCGAGCTCGACGCGCCCGGCAGCGATCTCGGCCCGGATGTCCTTGTCGGAGAGCAGCACGGGACGAGGCTATAACGCCCCGCCGAATTCGCCCTGCGACTCCTGCCACCCGGACGTCGCGGCGCCCTATCGTCACGTCATGGACCCCTCGACACCCTCCACGCCCCCGGTCGACGCCGGCCGACGCGACGACACGCTGCTCGCCGACTTCCACACCGTGCTGCGCCGCGTCCTCGACGAGCTGCCCGCGGCCGACGGCGGCCGACGGCTGTCCGAGGCGCTGCAGGAGCACCTCGGGGTGGAGCCGCACCTGCTCGCCGTCGTCGGTGCGCCGGTGCCCGCCCACCGGCTCGTCGACGCGGACATCGCCCTGTCCGAGGTCATGGCGGCCGACCCGGACGCCACGGTCATCGGCATCGCCGGGGACGCCCGCCACCACATGTCGCTCGGCGACCTCGTGCAGCGCTTCCACGGCCCGGGGATGGCGGTCGGACAGGTCGACTACGACCGGATGCCCACCGGGCCCGGCAAGGACGACCAGCGCCAGGTCGTGACGTCGGGCATCCGGCTCTTCACCTTCGAGGGGCGACCGGTCGCCGTCCGCCAGCAGGGGATGAACCGGCAGTTCGGCCGGGAGACCGGCACCATCGAGGTCGTCGCCGAGGACCGCGAGCTCTCGGACGCCCTGATGGCCAGGGTGCAGGCGCTCATGGACGAGCGCAGCGTCATCCGGGGACAGGTCGTCACGTTCGGCTCGGACCCCTACGGCCCTGGCCTCGCCGGCGTGACCTTCATCGAGCGCCCCACGGTCGACGCCGCCGCGGTCGTGCTGCCCGACGGCGTGCTGGACCGGGTGGCCCGGCACGTCATCGGGATGGGCGAGCAGCGCGAGCGCCTCGTCGCCCACGGCCAGCACCTCAAGCGCGGCGTCCTGCTCTACGGCCCTCCCGGCACCGGCAAGACCCACACGGTGCGCCACCTGCTCTCCGCGACGCCGGGGACGACGGCCGTGCTGCTGAGCGGCGGCTCGCTGCGCTTCATCCACGACGCCGCCAAGGTCGCCCGCGCGCACCAGCCGGCGATCGTCGTGCTCGAGGACTGCGACCTCGTGGCCGAGGACCGCTCGTTCGCGCCGATGGGCGCCTCACCGCTGCTCTTCGAGGTGCTCGACGCCCTCGACGGGCTCGACTCCGACGCCGACGTGGCGTTCATCCTCACGACCAACCGCGTCGAGGACCTCGAGGTCGCCCTGTCGCAGCGCCCGGGACGCGTCGACCTCGCCGCCGAGATCCCGCTCCCCGACGCCGAGGGACGCCGCGAGCTGCTCCGCCTCTACGGCGGTCACCTCTTCGGGGCCGAGGCGATCTCGGCCGCCGCCTCGCGGGCCGAGGGCACGACCGCGTCGTTCGCCAAGGAGCTCGTGCGGCGAGCGGTCCTCGCCGCGGCGATCGACGACGAGCCGCCGTCGGACGATCACCTCGGCCTCGCGCTCGACGAGCTGCTCTCGGACACCCAGCGGCTCACCCGCAGCCTCCTGGGCGTGGGAGCCGGCCGTGACGAGACACTCGACGGCGCCGACGGTATGCCGTCCGGCCGGTTCGCGCGCCCCGGTCGCTCCGTCGCGATGTTCGGCACCTCGTCCGACGGCGGGATCACCCAACCGGGCTGACCGCGGGGGCCGGCCACCCGGCATACGCCATCGGTGGGCGTCGGTGACGTGGGCCGCCCGTCAGCCGGCGAAGGCGCGCACCGGCTGCCCCGGCACGTCGACGCGGACGCGGAAGAGGGCGCCGGCCTGCGGCTCGGGGTCCTCGAGGTTCTCGCGCGACGTCGTGACGTAGAGGTCCCGCAGGTCGTCGCCGCCGAACGTGCAGGCCGTCGTGAGGCGCACGGGCAACGTCACCTCGGCGAGCAGCTCGGCCTGCGGCGAGAAGCAGCGCACGCGGCCGGCGCCGTTGAGGGCGACCCAGACGTTGCCGGCGCTGTCGACCGTGAGGCCGTCGGGGTGGCCGACATCGTGGGTGACGAAGGGTCGCCGGTTGACCAGCTCGCCGTCGACGACGTCGAAGACGTCGGTGCGACCCGTCGGGGTGTCGTCGTAGTAGGCGAGGCGGCCGTCGGGCGAGAGGTCGATGCCGTTGGAGATCGTCACATCGGGCAGGACGACCGTGACGCAGCCCGCCCGGTCGACGCGATAGAGGCGAGCGCTGCCCGGCACCCGGTCGTAGCCCATCGTGCCCGCCCACAGGCGGCCCAGGCCGTCGACGCCGCCCTCGTTCATCCGCACGGACGGGTCGTCCCAGAGGTCGAACCACGGGAGGGGTATGCCGTGTGGCTCGTCCGCGCGCGCCAGCCCCCGCTCGGTCGCGACCACCCAGCCAGCGTCGGTGCGGGGACGCAGGAAAGCGGCCACCGCGCCCACGTGCATCCGGTCGACGTGCCCGTCCTCGCGGAGGGAGAGCACGTCGCCGGCGAGCATGTCGACCCAGCGCAGGCCGCCCCACGTCGGTGACCAGACGGGGCCTTCGCCGTGGTAGCAGAGCGCATCGGTGACCTGCTCGACCTCGCCCGTGGTCATCGGAGTGGGCGCTGCGGAATCGCCCATCAGTCCCACCACACTCCGACGTAGTGGTGCCCCTCGGGCACGGTCGGACCGTCGACGAGCCACTCCGCGTTGGCAGCCGGCCCACCACTCGACTCGGTGTCGGCATCGACCGTCATCGCGTCGATCTCCTCGGGCTGCAACGTCGTGATGACGGCCACCCCACTGGCGAAAGGCCATTCGTCGTCCGGGAAGTCCTGGAACTCCAGGACGTCGAGCTCGACGCGCGCGTCGTGGACCTCCGGGTGCTCACGCAGCTCGAGCAGCACGCGGTGCACGGACTCCAGCGGCATGTCCTCGGGGCGGTTCGGCGCGATGGACCACTCGCAGTCGTTGCCGTCGAAGAACTGCTCGAGGGTCACGGCGACCTGCGCGCTCGCTCCGCCACGCTGCCGCACGTGGTCGATGAACGCGGTCTGCTTGTCGAGATCCATGACGGTTTCGGGTCCCTGGGGTCGCGGTCTGGGCACTGGCGCGGCGTCGGCTACACTGGCGCCGCGTGCCGCTCACGTGCCCCTCACGGGGCTCCGCCGGCGGCCCGTGCGAGCGTAGCTCAATGGTAGAGCGCCAGCTTCCCAAGCTGGATACGCGGGTTCGATTCCCGTCGCTCGCTCCGCGCACAACCTCGCCGTCCACCTCTTCTCCTGGTGGACGCGCGGCCCCCGGGGTCGTCAGCTTCCGAGGGCCGCGACCCCGTCAGCGGACTCGGCCCGCCACCCACCGGCTGGTCCACAGCTTCGAGAGCTGGACTCGCTGTCCCGGCCTCGGTGAGTGCCAGATCTTGCCGCCGCCGGCGTATATGCCGACGTGGTAGGCGCGGCCGCCGGACATGAAGAAGACGAGGTCACCGGGTCGGAGGCTGGCCTTGGCGATGCGGATCGTCTGCAGGCGCTGGGCGTTGGCGGTGCGCGCCAGCGAGACGTGCAGCTGCTTGCGGTAGACGTAGTAGACGAGTCCGGAGCAGTCGAAGGACGACGGCCCCGCCCCGCCCCAGCGGTACGGCTTTCCCTTCTGGGCAGCCGCGACCCTGACGGCCTTGAGGCCGCGCGGGATGGCGATGGACGCCGGCGTGACGTAGGCGACGGGCTTCGTCGTCAGGTTCACAGGTGCTCGGACGGAGAGCCCGGAGCCGGGCGATGCGGCGGTCGATGTGGCCGGCGCGGAGGCGGTCGGTGCCGGCGTCGTGCCGACCGTCCCGACCAGGAGTGCCGCAGTCACGAGGGGCGCAATCGCCAATGACTGCAATGAAACTCGACGTGCAGAGGTAGAAGCGGACATGGCAGGTCCTTCCCACGCCTGTGAGGTGAGCTGTCGGGTTCGGGCGGAAGTTGCCCGGCCGCGGATGCGGCTTCACCCCGAGGACCGGCGGACCGGTCCGAGAGTGGGTCCCCCACTCCTGTCCGTTATTCCTTGGCTGCCCCACCGGTGGACAGGACTCGGCGTCCGGCGGGCCGTCCGGGGAAGACCCCGGACGATGAACATTCATCGAATGTGACAGACAAGGTCACGAAAGCCCCCTGGACGGATGGATTCTGGCAAGAGTTGCCACCCCAAACGGTGGCGAACAGGACGCACGGACCGCCTCGAGGGCCAGCTCCCGGCATAAATAGGTGGAGATCGCCTCCCGCCTGACGCACCATGGACGCTGCTCCGCCCGGAGCATGTCGGTCGTCGGCGGGGTGACTCGCGGAGAGGTGGGTGGCCAGGATGGCCTGCTCAGCGGACACGGTCCCGCGCCATCTCCCCCACCCCGGCCGACCGGGCCATCCGGTCATGCCCGACCGACAGGAAAGACCGTGAAACCACTGACAGAGAACGAGATTCGCGCTTCGTTCGTCAACGCCTCCCGCCGCGAGGCCAAGCAGGCAAGCCTCCCTCCCGACCTCGAGCGCCTCGGTGACCGTTGGGAGCAGCTCGACCTGCTCGGCTGGGTCGACCGCAACAACCCCCAGCGCGCGTATGCCGTGGTGCCCGTCGATGACGAGCCCGTCGGCTTCCTCCTGCGCACCTCGGAGCGCACGCGCAGGTCCAGCACGATGTGCGCGTGGTGCGAGGACGTCTTCGCGACCAACGAGGTGTCGCTCTTCGTCGCCAAGCGCGCCGGCGCAGCGGGGCGGGAGGGCAACAGCCTCGGCACGCTCGTGCATGCCGACTTCAGCTGCTCAGCCCACGTGAGGCGGTTGCCGAACGGCATGGAGGGCGGCCTCGACCCGTTTGCCTTGGTCGAGAGGCGCGTCGAGGAGCTGCGGGAGCGTTCGTCCGCGTTCGCACGCCGCCTCCGCGACGGGTCCTGACCGGTCAGGACGCGTCCCTACCGGCCCCACCGGTCCGCCGGCGCTGACCTGTCGGGACCTGTCCGGGCCGTCACCTCACCCGCGTCGAAGCCCGTGGCCGGTCCGGCCCGTGACGACGTCGCGGGTCGGGCTCAGCCGGCTGCTTCGAGGGAGGGCGACCCGTGGACGCGTCGCACGCCACCCCCGACGAGCGTCCGGGAGGAGCGGAAGCCCTGGACGGCCTCGCCGACGCTCTCGAGGTAGGCGGCGCGGCGAGAGGTGACCGCGACGGGGTGCCCGGCATCGGCCGAGACGTGGCGGAGCGTGTCGGGCTCGTCGCCGAAGTGCGTCTCGAGGCCACCTCGCATCAGCCGCAGGGCCTCCCCGCGCTGCTGGGATACGGCCGAGGAGGTGAGGCCGAGCTCGGCCGCCACATCCTTGACGGCGCGCCCCTCGAGGTAGATCTCGGTGACGATGAAGCGGAGCCGGTCGGGCAGGGCGGCCACGGCCGCCCCGAGGTGCTGGAGGCGCTCGCGCTCGAGAGCGGCGTCCTCGGGCGCGACCGTGTCGGCCGCGAGAGCCTCTGCGGCCGCGTCGAGCGGGCCGACGACCCTTGCTGCATCAGCGAGCCCGTCCCGGACCTGGTCGCACGTGACTCCGAGGGCCGAGGCCATCTCCTCGTGAGAGGGAGCGCGTCCGAGGCGTGCCCCGAGGGTCTCGGCCATGGCCTGCATCGCCTTGATCCGCTGGCGCGTGCCGCGGCCGGCCCAGTCGAGCGAGCGGAGCTCGTCGATGAGGGCCCCGCTGATGCGCCGCCGGGCGTAGGCCCCGAAGGGCACTCCCGCTGCGGGGTCGAAGCTGTCGGCGGCGAGCACGAGCCCCACGGCCCCGACCGAGGCGAGGTCCTCACGGGAGAGGTGGGTGGCCCGGGCGCACAGCTCGGAGACGAGGTAGCCGACGAGCGGAAGGTTGTCGACGACGAGACGGTTGCGTTCCGCTGCTAGCACTGGACCCCTTGGACGAGCGCATCGACCATGCGCGAGATGGGTCGCGCAACAGATGTCTGCGCACCCGTTCAGACATGTCCATTTTGGGTGGATAAAACCGGGTTTGTACGCGAAATCGCGAAATTTGCCCGGTCAACCCGGCGAGGAGGCTCCTCGCCGCCGGCGACGCCTACGGCGTCGGCGTCCCGTCCCCTGCTCCCGTCGAGCCGGCGGACGCCGCGGTCGGTGGTGCCGAGGTGGGCGGCACGAGCCCTCGGAGCACCTCGTCGGCGTTGGCCCGGGTGGCCTCGCGGTTGGCATCCGCCACGGCGACGGCGATCTCCTCGCGCTTGATCTCGAGGTGGCGAGGGGCGTCGATGCCGATGCGGATGCCGTCGCCGCCGCGACTCTCGAGGAACGTGATCACGATGTCGTCGCCGATCATGATCTTCTCGCCCGGCTTGCGGGTCAGCACGAGCATGAGGGTTCCCTTCCGTGGGTTGCGGGTCGTCGGTGGTCGACGCGGCTCAGAGCACCGTCCGTGGCGCGGGCATCCCGTCCAGCCAGCCTAGGGGAAGCCCGAGCCCGTTCACGGTGTGCGCCGTCCGCGAGTCGCCCGCCCCGACGACCGCGAGCGCGTCGACGTGCAGGGTCTCCCGCACGAGCGAGACCCACTCGAACGTCTCGTCCGCCTTGTGCCGGGCGTCGACGACGAGCCACACCTGGTCGGGGCCGAGCAGCGTCACCTCGTCGAGGTTCGGCAGTCCCGCCGTGGGCGAGCCGAGGCCGTATGCCGTCAGCACCGTCGCGCGGGCCTCCACCGCCATCGCTCTGGCCTCCGCCGCGTCCCACCGCCCGACCAGCCGCGGGCTGCCGTCACGTCCTGCGGCGCCGGCCCCGTAGCGGACCACGTCCGCATCCGCAAGCTCGAGGGCCACGGCCATCGAGTCGGCCACTGGCCAGGCGGTGTCCCCGAGCCCGAGGACGAGCACGAGGTCCCCGGGTGCCTCCAGCAGTGCCGGGGGCACGGCCGCCCCGGGCCGCCCCGCGCGCGACCCGTCGAGGTCGCCGTGGTCGACGCCGAGGCGGGAGAGCAGTGCCGACAGGGTGTCCGAGTCGGTGGAGACCGTCGCGGCCGGTGCCTCGACAGGGGACGCGGCCGCCGGGGCGTTGACGTCGTCCTCGGCACGGTCGGCGCTCTCCAGCAGGGCGAGCAGGCCGGTGCGGTCACCCAGCACGTGCACGCCGGGACGGGCCGGCGTGACGGGCACGTAGGTGTCCGGCACCTCCACCATGACCTCGAGGTGGCGCCGTCCGAGGAAGCCGGCGACACCGGGGTCGAGGACCCGTTCGGCGCGCACGATGCGGGCACCGTTCCCGTAGAGGGCGGTAGCCTCGCGGGCGAGCTCGTCGAGGCTGCGCCCCTCAAGCAGGAACTGCTGCACCGACACGCACCACCCCGACGGTCTCGATGGTGACGTCGGCCGAGGTCACCTCGGAGTACGACAGCACCGGCACGCCCCGCGGGGGCGTCGGGACGAGCTTGCGCAGGGCCGGCCGGAGCACCGGCGCACACACGAGCACGGCGGACTTGCCGGCGGCCTCGGCTGCGGCGACGGCCGAGCTGAGCGAGGTCATCACCGCGTCCAGCCGGGCCGGGTCGACGACGAGCTGCGTGCCGCCCTCCGCCGGGCGCAGGTCCTGCACGAGGGCCTGCTCGAGGGTGGGCTCGATCGTGATGACCGTGAGGTGGCCGTCGTCGGCGAACCTTGCGACGAGTGCGGGTCCGAGGCCGGCGCGCGCGGCCTCGACGAGCGACTCGGCGTCCGCGCCCGCCTTGGCCCGCAGGGTCAGCGCCTCGTAGATCCGCGTCAGGTCGTTGATCGGTACCTGCTCGGCGAGCAGGCCCTGGAGCACCCGGTGCACCTCGGCGAGCGAGAGCAGCGACGGCGTCAGCTCGTCGACGGTGGCCGGGCTGACCGCCCGCACTCCCTCGGTCAGGACCCGCACGTCCTCTCGCGACAGCAGGCGCGAGGCGTGGGCGCTGACGACCGACGACAGGTGGGTCACGAGCACGCTCACCCGGTCGATGAGGGTGGCCCCCGTCAGCTCGGCGCTGTGGCGCAGCTCGGCCGGGATCCACTTGCCGGCGAGACCGAAGACCGGCTCGATGACCGCTGCACCGGGGAGGGCGTCCAGCGACTCACCGAGGGCCAGGAGCCGCCCGGGAGGCGCGATGCCGCGGCCGGCCTCGACGCCCGCGACGCGGACGGCATACGTCGACGGTGGCAGGTCGACGCTGTCCCGGGTCCGGACCGGGGGGATGACGATGCCGAGATCCATCGCGACGGTGTGTCGCAGCGCCTTGACGCGGCCGAGGAGGTCGTCCGGCGAGCCGCCCACGAGGTCGACGAGGTCAGCGGCGAGGAGGATCTCGAGCGGCTGGACGCGCATCTTCTCGATGATCGCCTCGTTCGGGTCGACGGGGCCGCCCTCGGCACCGGCGTCGTCGGCACCGCCGGCCGCGCCTGCCACGACGACCGGGCGCACCCGGCGGGAGGCGAGGACGAGGAGGCCACCGACCGCGAGGAAGGGCAGCGGCGGCATACCGGGCAGGAGGGCCATGACGATCGACGCACACCCGGCCACGAGCAGGGCCGTCCTCGACTGCGAGAGCTGGACCGACGCCGTGCGCCCGAGGTCGGCCTCGGCGTTGGAGCGGGTGACGATCATGCCCGTCGAGACCGCCATGAGCAGCGCCGGGATCTGCGTCACGAGGCCGTCGCCGACGGTGAGCAGGGTGTAGGTGTTGACCGCATCGGTCAGCGACAGCCCGCGCTGCACCATGCCGACGGCGATGCCGCCGACGACGTTGACGATGATGATGACGATGCCGGCGATCGCGTCACCCTTGACGAACTTCGAGGCGCCGTCCATCGCGCCGTAGAAGTCCGCCTCGGCCGCCACCTGGGCCCGGCGCTCGCGCGCGACGACGTCGGTGATGAGGCCCGCGTTGAGGTCCGCGTCGATCGCCATCTGCTTGCCGGGCATGGCATCGAGCGTGAAGCGCGCACCCACCTCGGCGACGCGCTCGGCACCCTTGGTGACGACGACGAACTGGATGACGACGAGGATGACGAAGACGACCGCGCCGATGATGAGCGAGCCGCCGACCGTCACCGTGCCGAACGCCTCGATGACGTGGCCCGCGAAACCCTGGCCCAGGACGAGCCGGGTCGAGGCGACGTTGAGGCCGAGGCGGAAGAGCGTCGCGACGAGCAGCAGCGACGGGAAGACCGAGAAGTCGAGCGGCTTCGTCACGAACATCGCGGTCAGCAGGATCACGAGGGCGAGCGCGATGTTGCAGACGATGAGCACGTCGAGCAGGACGGCGGGCACCGGCACGACGAGCAGCAGGACGATGCCGACGATGCCGAGCGGCACCGCCAGACGGGCGAGGTCACGGTTCACGAGAGCCCTCCGGGGTGTGACGTGGACGAGGACGAGGAGGTCGGGGCCGACGCGCCCGCCGCAGCGGGCGCTGCGGCGGGTGCCCGGGCGGGGCGCTTCGGGACGGTGTGGACGCCGGCCGCGGAACCCCGGGCCCGCAGCGCCATGACGAAGGCGAGGACGCCTGCGACCGGGGTGTAGAGCTCGACCGGGATCTCCTGGCCGAGCTCGCAGCCCGCGTGCAGCGCCCGGGCGAGCGGCACGTCCCGGACCATCGGCACGCCCTTGTCCTCGGCCTCGGCGCGGATGCGGGTGGCGATGGTCCCGGCACCCTTGGCCACGACGCGGGGTGCGGCCTTGCCGGGCTCGTAGGTCAGGGCCACGGCGACGTGGGTCGGGTTGACCAGGACGACGTCCGCACCGGCCACGGCCGAGATCATCCGGTTCCGCGACATGGACAGCTGCCGCGAGCGCCGGTGCTGACGCAGGAGCGGGTCGCCCTCGCTCGTCTTGTGCTCGTCCTTGACCTCGCGCTTCGTCATCCGCGTGCGACCGCGGTTGCGGCGCATGACGACCGCCACGTCGGCCGCAGCGAGGACGATGCCGGCGACGACGGCGAAGCGCAGCAGCGACGCCGCCCCGTACCCCGTCTCGGCGATGAGGCCCGACACCGGCAGGCCGCCCGCGGACAGGAGCACCGGCACGAGGTCCTGGACGACCATCCACAGCACGACCGAGACGACCGCCGTCTTGAGCAGCGCCTTGGCGCCGCCCCAGAGGGCCTGCTTGCCGAACATCCGCCCGATCCCCTTGACGAGGTCGAAGTGCTCGAACGACGGGGAGAAGCGCTTGACGTGCAGGCCGCCCTGGAGCACCGACCCCGCGATGACGCCGACGAAGACGGCCGACACGAGCGGGAGCAGCGTCCACCCGATCGAGCCGAGCCCCTCGCCGAGGGCCGCCACGGCGCGGCCGGGGTCGGGGTCCGCGCTGACCGAACGCAGGGTCATCAGCTGGCTCGCGCTCGCGTCGGCCCCGCGCGAGATCGTCGCGGGGATCATGACGGCGCCGAGCCCGACCGCGAGCCAGGCGGTGAGGTCCTGCGACTTCGACAGCTGGCCCTTGGACCGGACCTCCTTCATCCGCTTGTCGGTGGCCTGCTCGGTGCGTTCACCCGCGTCGGACATCAGGCCACCCCCAGCAGCAGCCGGGCGGCGTCGTGGGCCAGGGCCGACACGACGCGAGGAAGGGCGAGGAAGAGGAAGCCCGCGAGCCCGAGGGTGATGAGGATCTTGAGCGGGAAGCCCAGCTGGAAGGCGTTGAGGGCCGGGGCGACCCGCGTCAGCAGGCCGAGGCCGACGTCGGCGAGGAAGAGGACGGCCATGAGCGGCCCGGCGATCTGCACGGCGGCGACGAACATGCCGCTGACGCCGGTGACCATCGCCTCGACCGGACGGGACAGGTCGATCCCGCCGCCGAGTGGCAGGGGGCCCACCGTCCCGGTCAGGCCGCTGATGACGAGCTGGTAGCCGTCCGTGCTGAAGAGCAGGGCCAGCGCCGCCATCTGGGTCAGACGCGTGAACTGCGCCCCGTTGACCCTGCTCTGCGGGTCGTAGCCCTGGGCCAGCTGGAAGCCCCCGGAGAGGTCGACGAGGGAGCCCGCGGACTGCACGGCGGCGAAGACGAGGTAGACGAGGAAGCCGAGGGCGAGCCCCGTGAGCAGCTCGAGGACGAGGCCCGTCACGAAGGCCGCGTCACCGCGGCCCGTCCAGGACGCGCCCGCTCGACCCGAGACCGCGATGCCCAGACCGACGCCGAGCATGGCCTTGATGCGCGCCGGGAACGCGTTGTGCGAGAACGGTGGTGCGATGAAGAGGAAGGCCGTCATCCGGACGATCGCGAGCAGCGTCGCCTCGGCCCAGGCCTGGTCGATGGGGATCGTCATCGGGTCAGGCCATGCCCAGCAGGCTCGGGATCCGGGCGAAGAGGTCCTGCGTGAACGACACCATCTCGGCGATCATCCAGTGGCCCGAGACGGCGAGCGCGATGGCGACCGCGACGGCCTTGGGCACGAACGAGAGAGTGACCTCCTGCAGCTGGGTGATGGACTGCACGAGCGAGACCGCGAGGCCGACGACGAGGGCCGTGATGAGGACCGGCGCCGACAGCTTCGCGGCGGCAGCCAGGGCCTGGACGCAGATGTCGAGGACGGCCGACGCGTTCACGTCACTCCCCCGGCGTAGCTCTGGACGAGCGCCGTGATGACGAGGCCCCACCCGTCGACGAGGATGAAGAGCAGCACCTTGAACGGCAGCGACACCATGACCGGCGGCAGCATCATCATGCCCATCGACATCAGCGCCGACGACACGACGATGTCGATGACGAGGAACGGGATGAAGATGACGAAGCCGATGATGAAGGCCGCCCGCAGCTCCGAGATCATGAACGCCGGGACGAGGGTCTGCAGGGGCGTGGCCGCCGGGGTCGCCGGGTTGGCGATGCCAGCCGCCCGGGTCATCAGGGCGATGTCCTCCTGACGGGTGTGCGCGAGCATGAACGTCGAGAGCGGCTTGGCGCCGGCGGAGAGTGCCGCGCCGAAGTCGAGGTTGCCGGCGAGGTAGGGCTGCACGGCGTGCACGTTCACCTGGGTCAGCACGGGCCACATGATGAAGAGCGTCAGGAAGAGCGTCAGGCCCGCGAGCACCTGGTTGGGCGGGACCGACCCGAGCCCCAAGGCGTTCCGCGTCATCGCGAGCACGACGAAGATCTTGGTGAACGAGGTCATCATGAGCAGCAGCGCGGGCGCCACCGACAGAAGGCCGATCCCGATGAGGGTGACGACCGCCGACGACGGGCCCTTGTCGGGGGTGTTGATCTTCAGGTCGATGGCCGGGCGGGCGGTGCTCGACTTCTTGGCGCCGGTCGACGGGGTGGGGCTCGGGGTCGGCTCGGCCGGCAGCATCGGGCGCGCCGCACTCGCCGGGCCTGCGGTGCGGACACCCGTCGTGCCTGCGGCGAACGGCCGCGCGACCCCCGCCGCACGTCCCGCGGGCTCGGCCGCGTGGCCGGCCGACGCCGAAGCGGTGAGCAGGGCGCACGCCGCGAGGAAGGTCAGTGCGGCGAGGGCCAGCACGCGACGAACACGGCCTCCACGGCATACGCCTGCGGTCCCCGCGCGGGACGTGAGGAGCGGGGAGGTCACGACCGTCGACCGGACCTCAGGGCCTGGGCCGCGGCCCGCCACGTGGCCGGCTCGAGGACGGAGCCGGTCACCTGACCGGCCGACTGCTGTGCGGTCTCCTTGCGCAGCTCGGCCGCGAAGGACGCCTGCCGAGCGGCCGCCCGGATCGACGGCACGTCGGAGTCCGCCGGCGCGGCCGCCTCACCGTCGTCCGCGACGGCGTCGTGGGTCGGGTCGGGCTCGAGGCCGATCGCGAGGTCGTAGGGGTTCCCGACAGCCGTCCGCGAGTCAGGGACGGGCGCCGGCGCCTCGGCCGAGTGCAGCACGGTGATGCCGTGCTCGGTCACGCCGAGCAGGAAGCGGCGACCGTCGGTGTCGACGACCACGACCGACGCCTTGGGCCCGACGCTCTGCCGCGCGACCACACTCAGCACCCGGGCACGCAGGCCCGGGTTGCCCGCCCGGAGCCGGCGCTGCAGCAGCCACATGATGCCGAAGACCGCACCGAGCGAGACGATGACCCGAAGGCCCAGGACGAGCGAGTCCATTCAGGGCCGAGCCTCGGCGGTGTCGAGGATCCGGGAGATGCGGACCGCGTAGTCCTGGTCGACGACGACCACCTCGCCGAGCGCGATCCGACGGCCGTTGAGCAGGATGTCCACCGGCGCGCCGGCCGATCGGTCGAGCTCGACGACGGTGCCCGGCTCCATCGACAGCGCGTCACGCACGCTCATCCGGGTGCGCCCGATCTCGACCGTGAGGGCCATCTCGACGTCCTGGATGCGGCGCAGGCGACCGTCGAACGCCGGCTCTCCGCCAGTGGCAGCCGCGGCGCCCGCACCACCCCCGACGCCGGCGGCCTCCGACGCGCCGTGCCGGATCGCGAGCCAGCCGAACGGCGCGACGCCGTCGGAGATCTCGAAGACCGCGCTGACCTCCGGGTCGGCCAGCAGGCCCCCGGGGTCGCCGGCGACGAGCTCGGACAGGACGCCGTCACCGAGGGCCGACGCGGCGGCCTCGAAGGCCGGGCGCAGCACGGCCGGGACCGACGCGGCCGGGCCGCCCCCGGCCACGGCGACGAAGGTGGTGTCGAGCACGACGAGGACGAGCTCCGCAGGGCTGGGTCCGACGAGCGAGGTTGAGAGGACGGCCGCCCCGCCGGGGCCGGGGCCGGCCAGCGCCTCCGGTCCGACCTGGGCGACCTGACCGGCGACGACCAGGCCGGGGACGGGCAGTGACGCGACGAGGCGCTCGGCGACGGAGCTGAGGTGTGCGGGGCTCACGGACGGTTCTCCTGGGTCGGTGCGAAGGCGTCGAGGGCGCCGAAGGTGTCGAGGGCGGCAGTGCCCGGCGGGGCCGGCGGGGCCGGCTCCGGGCCGCGCGCCGGAGGCACGAGCGAGACGATGCGCGCAGCGGCACGCGTGCCGGCGCGCACGACCATGGCCCGGGCGAGGTCCTCGCCCCCCACCGTCACGACGAACGGGTCACGCGAGTGGTGCGGCAGGCTGATGGTGTCGCCGACGGCGAGCGAGAGCACCTGCTCGGGCGTCACGCAGACGGGCGCCAGGCGTACGGCCACCTCCATGGGCACCTGGGCGACCTGCTCGCGGGTCAGCGCGGCGGCGTTGTCGCTGCTCGCGACCGGGTTGACCGCGCCGAGCTGCGGCAGCAGCGTGTCCGCGGGGATGGCGAACGTGACCGTCGAGGCCGTCTCGCCGACCTGGAGGCCGCACGTCACGACGACCATGAGGTCCGAGGTGGCGGCGGCCTGCGCGAACTGCGAGTTGTGCTGGATCGACTCGACGCTCGCCTCGACCGGCATGAGCGGCCCCAGCGAGTAGCTGAGGACGTCGAGGGCCTCCTCGACGAGGGCCTTGACGAGGGCGTGCTCGATCGGCGTGAGCTTGCGCTCGAGGCCCACCTTGTCGGAGCTGCCGCCGAGCATCCGCGCCACCCAGCCGAGGGCCGCGGGCGTCGGGAACTGCACGACCATCTTCGCGGGGGTGTCGCCGAGGACGCAGCGCACCATGCAGGTCACCGTCGGCAGCGACGCGACGTACTCGTCGTAGGTCTGCACGATGACCGACTCGGTCGTGGCCGTCGACTTGGTGCGCACCTTCGCGGTCAGCTGGGTGCCCCACTGCCGGGCGAAGGAGTCGAACGCGGCCTCGAGGATGCGGCTGTGCTCGCGGGCGAGAGTCGTCGGGCGCCGGAAGTCATACGCTTCGACGGCGAGCCCCGCGGTCGCCCCCACGTCGTGCACAGTCACGACCGGCACTATCGGCAGGCTGCCGCGTCCCGTAAGGGCTTGCGTATGCCGTCCGCGACGTGCCGCTGAGGGCGCCCTCTCAGGTCCGGCCGGCCTGCGCCTTGAGCGCGTCGGGGATCAGGGCACGCACGCTCTCGGGCTGGTCGGAGAGCACGACGATGTCGACGCGCCGGTTCTGCCGGTAGTCCGCCGGGGTGGTCCCCCGGCTCGCGGGCCGGGACGACCCGTAGCCGGTGGCGCCGACCCGGGCGCCGGGCAGGCCACCCTGCTCGACCATGTACCGCGCGACCTTGGTGGCCCGCTCCGCCGACAGCTCCCAGACCGACGGGTAGGACGTGATGAGGTTGGCAGCGTGGCCCTCGACCGAGACCTGCAGCCGGGTCCCGACGATGACGGGGGTGATGGCGTGCATGATCCGGTAGGCGCGCGGGGTCAGCACCGTGCTGTCCGGGCTGAAGAACGTCTGCGACCCGACGAGCCGGACGGTGAGGCCACGCTGGTCGATGTGGAACTGCACGTCCTTCTGGAGTCCTTCGACGGCAAGGCGCTTGTTCATCTGCTCGGCCAGGGCGCTGAACTTCCTGACGTCCTTGACGGCGAGGTCGAGGTCGGCGAAGCCCTCCTTGTCCTTGCTCGCCATCGAGGGCGGCACGACGGTGCCCGAGGCGGTGTCGACCTTCTGGCTGATCGTGGTGCCGAAGCCGGTCGCGAGGGAGTTGCGCAACTTCTCGAAGCGGTTCTTGTCGACCGTCGACATCGCGTAGAGCACGACGAAGAGGCAGAAGAGCACGGTGATCATGTCCATGTAGGACACGGCCCACCGCTCGTCGACGTGGAACTCCTCGGGGACCTTGCGGGAACGACGGCGACGGCTCATGCGGCAGCCGACTCCGGGTCGCGCGAGCCGGATCCCCTGCCGCCCTTGCCCTTGCCGCCCTTGTCCTTGTCGCTCGCCCCGGTGTCGGCCACCATCGCGCGCAGGCGGTCGGCGAGCAGCAGCGGCTGGGCGCCGCCCTGCATCGCGAGGACACCCTCCATGACGAGGTTCATCCGCTCGACCTCCAGCTCGCTGAGGCGGGCGATCCGCGCCGAGATCGGCAGCCAGATGAAGTTGGCCGAGAGCAGGCCCCACAGGGTCGCGACGAACGCGCTCGCGATCATCGGGCCGAGCTGGTCCGGGGACGAGAGGTTCTCGAGGACGTGGGTGAGGGACACGACGGTGCCGATGATGCCGATGGTCGGCGCGTAGCCCCCGAGCGCGGCGAAGAACTTCGAGTCGGCGTGGTCGACGCGGGCCTTGGTGGCGATCTGGTCCTCCATGAGGATCCGCAGCTCCTCGGCGTCCGTGCCGTCGGCGACGTTCTGCAGCGCGCCGGCCAGGAACGCGTCGCCGGCCTCGCTCGCCTCGGCCTCGAGCGCGAGCAGCCCCTCGGAGCGGGCCTTCTCGGCCAGGGTGATGAGGCCGTCGATGCTGTCCTGCGGCTTGGGCGCCTTGCCGAGGAAGGCCCGCGGCACGGCCTTGAACGCCCGCAGGGTGTCCTTGACCGTGTTGCCGGCGAGGCCGACGGCGATCGTCGCCCCGAAGACGAGGATCATCGGCGGTGGCAGCAGGAGCGAGGAGATGTGGGAGCCCTCGAGCGTCACGATGGCGACGACCGACCCGAAGGCGAGCACCAGGCCGATGATGAGTGAGGGGTCCATGCTGTCTCCTCAGTGCTCGGTGGGCCGCAGGGGCGTCGGCGGCGTCGGGGAGGTCGCAGCCGTCGGGGACGGGCTGCTCGCCGGGGCTGTCGCGGACCGCGGGTCGTTCTCGCCCCGGAGGACGCTGAGCTGGGGCACCTCACCGACGGTGAGCGACTGCGCGGCGGCGATGACGAGGGCGCGGAAGTCGGCGATGAGGGCGATGATCTCGGGCAGGCTCTCGCGCACGACGTACGTGGCTCCCCCGACCATGACGAGCGTCGTGTCCGGGTTCTCCTGGACGCGCTCGACGAGGTCGGGGTTCACCGCGAAGCGTGACCCGTTGAGACGGGTGACTGCGATCATGGGGCCCTTTCGGGGGGCGGGGCTCATCCCCACCTCCGCCCCCCTCTATCGGCAGGTCGACCTGGTCGTTAAGGTCACCGCTTCAGGTCGACGAGCTCCTGCAGCACCTGGTCCGACGTCGTGATGATGCGCGCGTTGGCCTGGAAGCCACGCTGGGCGACGATGAGGTTGGTGAACTCCTGCGAGAGGTCGACGTTGCTCATCTCGAGCGCGCCGCCGACGAGCGAGCCGAAGCCGGCGTCGCCCGCCTGTCCGATCTGCGCGACACCGGAGTTGGCGGTGCTCGAGTAGGACGAGTCGCCGGCCTTCTCCAGGCCCGAGGGGTTGGTGAAGCGGGCGAGCGCGACCCGGCCGACGGCCTGGCGAACCCCGTTGCTGAACGAGCCGACGAGCGAGCCGTCCGCGCCGACGCTGAACGCCTCGAGGTTGCCGGCCTTATAGCCGTCCTGACCGGTCGCGGCCACGGTGGTGCTCCCGGCGTAGCCCGTGACCGTGCTGAGGTCGACGGTGATGCCACCGACGGACACCGAGCCGGCCGCGGTCTGCTTGCCTGCGGTGAACGACAGCGCGCCGGTGCCGCTGGCACCTGAGGCGTCGGCGGCGGAGACGTTCCAGCCGCCCGCGCTCCGGGTGAAGGTCAGGGCCAGGCTGCGCGGCACACCGCTCGCGTCGAACACCTGGATGTCCCGCTGCAGGGCGGTGCCCACTGCGGCGTCCGAGGGCAGGTTGCCGCTGACGTCGACGCCGGTCGTGGCGCGGGCCGGCAGCATCGTCGTCGGCGTGAGCAGCAGGTCGGTCGTAGGGCCGCCGGTGTTGATCCGGCCCGAGGCGTCGGCGGTCCAGCCCTGCAGGATGCCGCCGTCGGGGGTGACGAGGTGGCCCGAGGCGTCGAGGTCGAAGGCCCCGGCGCGGGCGTAGTACTGCTGGCCGCCCTTGCTCGTGACGAAGAAGCCGTCGCCCGAGATCATCATGTCGGTGGCCTTGCCCGTGGTCTGGGCCGAGCCCTGGGTGAAGTTGGTCGTCACCGCGGCGACGCGCACACCGAGCCCGACCTGGGCGGGGTTCGTGCCGCCGGTGAGGGCCTGGGGGCCGGACGCGCCCTGCGTCAGCTGCGACAGGGTGTCCTGGAACTGCGTCGAGGAGCCCTTGAAGCCGGTGGTGTTGACGTTGGCGATGTTGTTGCCGGTCACGTCGAGCATGGTCTGGTGGGCGCGCAGGCCCGAGATGCCGGAGTAGAGCGAGCGGAGCATGGTGTCTGCCTTTCGGGCGGTGGGTACGGGCTGGAGGTCGGGGGTGGGACCACGTCGGGACGGGGTCCCGGCTCAGGTGCCGGTGACGCCGGTGACGCCGGTGATCGAGTCGAGCGGGACGACGGCGGAGCCGATGGTCACGGTGGGCGTCGTGCCGGTGTAGGTGACCGACGAGACGAGGCCACTGCCCGCGACGCCGTCGGCGCCGAGGTAGCTGACGGTGCGGCCGAGCATCGCGGCTGCCGAGGCCCGCTGCTGGGCCTGCAGGCCCTTCGAGCTGTCCGTCGCCATCTGGCTCAGCTTCTCCATCATCGCCAGCTGCGTCGACTGGCCGATCATGGCGTTGGTGTCCATCGGCGAGCTGGGGTCCTGGTTCTTCAGCTGCGTCACGAGCAGGTTCATGAAGACCTCCGCGTCCATGGTCTGCTTCGGGGTGCGGGTCGGGGTCGTGGACGTCAGGCTCGTCGAGCCGACCGGTCCGATAGGGGTCGTGGTCATGGGACTCCTTCTGTCAGGCGATGACGTCGAGCCGGACGGACGACGGGAGGTGTGAGGGGGTGGCGGGGTCGGTCCGGGCGTCGGACGTGGCGCCGCTCGTGGACGGGTCGGCGGAGGGCATGACCGCCGGCTGGCGCGTCGGGGTCGGCAGGCCGTCCCGGCGACCGCCTCCGCCGTCGCCCGGCTGCCCGAAGGGGGACGGGCTCCCTTGCTGCGCCGACGGATCCGGCCGTGGAGCCGGACGGTCGGACAGGTCGAGGCTCGCCCCGAGTCCGGTCCCGGCGAGGTCGCGTCGCAGGTCCGGCAGGACGGCGTGGACCGCGGCGCGGCTCACGTCGTCGGGGCTGAACAGCACGATGCGTATGCCGTCGGCGCCGAGGTGCGCCCGCACCGTGACCGGACCGAGGTGCTCTGGTGACACCCGGATGGTGAGGACGTGCTGTCCCGGGGCGCCCGTTGCGAGCTCGACGAGGGGCCGTGAGAGCTGCGCCCCCAACGCCGGCGCCGGCTGGTGCGTCCACGAGGTCGGGACCGTGGGGGCGACGGTGCCCTGCGGCGGTGGCGGGGCGGTCGGAGGGGTCGGCACCATCCCGGTCGGCACCGGCGTCGGCGCGGCAGACGATGCCGGACCCGATGACGCAGACGTGCCCGTGGGGGTGGTCGTGTCCGCGGACGGGTCGGCCGTCCCGGACGACGAACCGGATGGTGTGAGGGTGGTGGTCACGCCCGTCACGAGCGACGACGCGACGGCGCCCACCGCTGACGGGTGCTCGGGCGCCGCTGTGCCGGGAGCTTCGCCGCGGCCGGCGAACGGCCCGCTGGACGCGCCCGAACCGTAGGACGTGGAGGCGTCGGCGCCACCACGAGGCGCGGTGAGGTCGGTGACCGGTGCAGCGGCCGCGGCCTGCCCCGGCAGGGCCACCGAGGCGGAGCCGACGAGAGGATTCCCCGATGCCGAGAGGCCCGGCGGCGATGCGACCGGGCCCGTCACCGCCGGTTGCCCTGCAGTCCCCGGCGTGCCGGACAGCGCGTCTGCGCCCCTGACGCCGTCGGTCGTCGAGCGGGCGGGCGTGGCGGTCAGCGCGGTCGGTGCGGTCGGTGCGGTGGGTGCGGTCGGTGGGCCGACGAGCGACACAGGGAGCACAGGGACGAGGAGAGTGAGGCCGAGCCCAGGCGTCGCCGGGACGCCACCGGCGGCGTCATCCCCCGTGTCCGAGTCCGCACCACCCCCGGCGTCGCCGCTCCCGCTGCCACCCTTGGTGCCACTGATCGCGCTGTCACGCAGGCCGACGGTGGGGCCACCGTCCGCGACCCGCTCGGACGATCCACCGCCGTCCGCCTGCTCGGAGTGGGCCACGGCCACCGCGGACGACGACGCCTCGCCGCGCACGCCACCGGCGGGGGCAGCGGCCGGGCGCAGAGCCGACGAGAGCAGGGACTGGAAGCTGGCCGATCCGGGCGCCGATCCGGCCGCCGTTCCGGCTGAGGCGGACGTCGCCGCACCTGCCGCGGGCCCGGGAGATGACGTAGCTCCACCGCGGACGGTCATGGGCATCAGGCGCCCGTCCCGTAGAGCTCGGAGACGATGCCGCGGGCCGTGCTCTCCCACTTGGCGTACGCGTCGGGGTAGGCGGAGCGCTGGACCGCCTGGTCCGCGGCGGCCACCGACATCGTCTGCCACCCCGGGAGGGCGGTGAGGCGGTCGAGGAACATGCGGGTCGAGGTGCGCGGGTCCATGGCGTCGGCGACCGTGCCCCACGAGAAGCGGGTGCCGTGCACCTGCTGCTGGAAGAGGCCGACGGAGTAGCCGTCGGTGCCGCGGGGCGCCCCGGCGGGAGCGAGCTCGCGAGAGCCGGGGACCTTGGGGTTCCAGTACATCCGCAGCGAGGACTCCTGCAGGGCCGTCGAGACGGCATTGACCGCGGCCCGGGCCGGCAGCCCGCGGGCACGGACCTCGTCGACGATGACCTGGGCGTAGCGCCGCTGGGAGGGGTCGAGCCGGGCGGTGGCCGGACCGACCGCTGCGGCCGAGGCAGGCACCGCGATGCCGGGTGCTGCCGCCGCCTCGGGGACGATACGGCGGATGGCGGTGAGGTTGCCGCGCAGCTCCCACGCGTCGCGCACCTGGATCGTCCGGCCCGGCATCGGGGCGTCGATGGCCTTGCCGTCCCCGAGGTAGATCGAGATGTGCCCGCTGCCGTGGCTGATGAGCAGGTCGCCGACGCGCGCCTGCGCCATGGAGGCGACGGGCGTGCCCAGCTTCATCTGCTGGGAGACGACACGGGGCAGGGCGACGCCGACGTCCTTGAAGACGCGCTGGACGAAGCCGGAGCAGTCCATGCCCCTGGCCGGGTCGGTGCCGCCCCAGACGTAGGGGACGCCGACGTAGCGCTTCGCCGCGGCGGCCACCTGGTCACCGGTCAGCCCCGGGCCGGACGACCCGGCGCCTCCGACCGCCCCCGAGAGGCCAGCCAGGCCGGCGAGCCCCGACAGCCCCGACAGCCCTGACGCGCCCGACAGGCCCGTCGCGTCGGTCGGTGTGCCGAGAGCGGCCGCCGCGGCCGTCCCGTCCGACCCCGCGGTGCCCAACGCCGCCGCCAGCGAGCCGGCGAAGTCCGTCCCGGCCGCAGACCCCGAGAGCGAGCCCGTCAGTGAGCCGGTGAGCGCCGATGCCGTCGAGCTGCGCCGCGCCGCAGCGGCCGACGCCGCGCGGGAGGCGGCGACCGGGTCGAACTGCGCCAGGGTGCCTTGGATCTGCTCGATCCGTCCCAGGGACTCGGTGAAGGTCACCGGGCGTCCCGTCGCGCCGAGCGGGAGAACGCCGACGAGCCGAGCTCGTCGAGCACGACCTGCTCGGCCACCAGCGCGGCGGCGTGCACGGTCTCGGTGTGGCGGTCCTCGAGCTTCTCGAGACCCAGCGTCCGGCCCCGCGCCGCCGAGTAGCCGCGCTGGGCGCTGGTGCGCTCGTCGTCGGCACCCGCGGTCAGCGCGTGCAGCTCGGCCAGCATCGCCATCGACGCCGCGCGCGCGGCGGCCACGGCCTGCAGCTCGTGGATCGTGTCGACCTCGGCGCGGATCGCCTCGGCCTCGGCGATGGCCCGGTCGGTGCGTGCGACGAGGGCTGCGTGGCGGGCGGTGGCGGCGCCGTAGACGGCCCCGGCCTGCTCCTCCTCGAGCCGGCGCAGTCGCAGCAGCCCTGCGAGAGAGAACGGTACGGTCATCGCGGCCCCCCGAGGGTCGTCGTGAGTCGGGCGAGGAGGTCCCACGCCTCGACGGCGGCGGTCCGCTCGTCGAGATGCTGGGTGAGGAAGGCCTCGATCGGCGCCGCGTGGTCGAGGGCGGCGTCGACGAGGGGGTTGGCGCCTCGCGTGTAGGCCCCGACGTCGATGAGGTCCTGGGCGGCGCGCCGGGCGGCGAGGACCCGACGCAGCGCCGTCGCGGCGGCGCTGCGCTCCGGAGGGTTCACCTTCGTGGCGACGCGCGAGATCGAGCCCAGCACGTCGATCGGCGGGTAGTGGCCCATCACGGCGAGCTTGCGGTCGAGCACGACGTGCCCGTCGAGGATCGACCGCGCGGTGTCGGCGACCGGCTCGTTGTGGTCGTCACCGTCGACGAGCACGGTGTAGATGCCGGTGACCGAGCCGGTGCGGTCGGTGCCGGCCCGCTCGAGCAGGCGTGCGAGGACGGCGAACGCCGACGGCGGGTAGCCCCGCGTCGCCGGCGACTCGCCCGCCGAGAGGCCGATCTCCCGCTGCGCCATGGCAACTCGCGTCAGCGAGTCCATCATGAGCAGCACGTGCGCGCCGGTCGCGCGGAACGACTCGGCGATGCTCGTCGCGGTGTCCGCGGCCCGCAGGCGCACGAGCGCGGGCTCGTCCGAGGTCGCGACGACGACGACCGACCTGGCGAGCCCCTCGGGGCCCAGGTCGTCCTCGAGGAACTCGCGGACCTCGCGACCGCGCTCGCCGACGAGGGCGATGACACAGACCTCCGCGTCACTGCCGCGAGCGACCATGGAGAGCAGCGACGACTTGCCGACGCCGGACCCGGCGAAGAGTCCGAGACGCTGACCGCGTCCGAGCGTCACGAGGGTGTCGAGGGCCCGGACGCCGGTGGCGAGGGGCATGTCGATGCGGGTGCGGTCCATCGGCGACGGAGCCCGGTCGGCGGGCCGCACCGTCGGCGCGTGGAGAGGGCCCCGGCCGTCGATCGGTCGTCCGAGGCCGTCGAGCACCCTGCCGAGCAGCGCGGGACCGGTGGGCACCCGAAGGCCTCCACGGACGGCGCGCGCGGCCTGGCCGACGCGGAGCCCCGCGACAGGCCCGAGCGGCATGCAGGTGAGCACGCCACGCGAGCTCGCGACCACCTCGGCACGCGTGGGCGATCCTGTGGCACAGGCGATCTCGACGTGGTCGCCGACGGCGCACGGCAGGCCGGCGACCTCGAGCGCCAGGCCGCGCACGGCCGACACCTCGCCGATGCGCTCCGGCGCAGCGGCGGTGGCGGCCGACTCCACGAGGTGTGCGAGGGCGCTCACGGGCGCGCCTCCATGACAGCGGCCCGGGCCCGTTCGAGCGAGCTGGCCACGCGGGCGTCGAGCTCACCGTCGGGATAGACGGCGACGGCGTCGCCGCGGCCGAGCGCGGGGTCAGGCACGAGCGCCACGGTCCCGGCACCCGTCCGGTCGGCCGCCGGGGCGAGGACGGTCAGGTCGTCGGGGTGCAGGCGCACGGCCACGACGGCCGGGGCGTCCGGGCCGGACAGCGCCCTCGACAGCGCAGCACGTGCCGCGTGCGGACCGTCGGCGAGCTCGCTGCCGATCACGGCCTCCGCCAGCGTGAGGGCCGCGGCGACGAGGAGCTCGTCGACGGAGGCGAGGGCCGGAGCGGTCCGCGTCGCGAGCGCACGGGCGGCCACGTCGAGCGCGGCGACCCCGCGGTCGGTGCGGGCTCGCTCGGCGGCAAGGGCGGCCGCGAGCGCCGCCTCCCGCTCGGCCTCCCGTGCGGCCGTCTCTGCAGCAGCGAGGCGCAGCCCCGCGGCATACCCGGCTGCATGACCGCGGGTGAAGCCCTCGGCCTCCCCCACCGGGTCGATCGTGGGGAAGACGACGGGGACGGCGACCACCGAGGCGTCAGTAGACAAGGTCGTCCTCCTCGCCCCGGCGCAGCGTGATGGTGCCTGCCTCCTCGAGGCCGCGGATCGAGCGGACGATGTCGGCCCGGGCCTCCTCGACCTCCGAGGCGCGCACCGGGCCCAGGGCCGCGAGCTCGGACTCGAGGATCTCGCGGATGCGGTCCGAGATGTTGCCGACGATGGTGTCGTGCACGGCCGGCGGCGCACCCTTCATGGCCCGCGCCAGGACAGCGGCATCGAGCCCGCGCAGGACGAGCTGGACGTCCTTGCGCTCGAGCTTGACGATGTCGCCGAAGGTCAGCATCTTGCTGCGCACCTCTTCGGCGAGCGTCGGGTCGGCGCCGGCCAGACCGTCGAGGACGGCGCGCTCGGTGGCCACGTCGGACCGGTTGATGATGTCGACGAGGGCCTGGACGCCTCCGAGGGCGCGCTGTCGGCGCACGCCCGGCGTGAGAGCCGCCCCGGTGCGTGCCCGAAGGTTGTCGGCGACGATGCGCACGGCCTCGGGCGTCGCCGGGCCCATGGTGGCGAAGGCGTGGGCGACGTCGGCTGCACGAGCCGGCCCGAGCCCGGCGATGACCTGGGCAGCCTGCTCCGGGTGGAGGTGGGCCAGCACGAGCGCGATCGTCTCGGGGAGCTCGCCGTCGAGGAGCGTGACCAGCTGGGCCGGGTCGACGCTCTCGAGGAAGTCGTAGGACTTGCCCGCCATCGTCGAGGTCAGGCGGTCCATGACGCCGGCGGCGCGGTCGCTGCCGAACGACGACTCGAGCAGCCCGGCGGCGAAGTCGCGGCCACCGAGGGTGGTCCGGCGCCCCGAGACGGCCATCTCGTGGAACTCGGCGATGACGTCCTCGGAGACGGCGGGGTCGACCCGGCTGAGGCGCACGATCTCGGCGGCGACGTCCTCGGCCTCGGAGTCGCTGAAGTGGCCCATCACCGCGGCCGCGCTCTCCGGGCCCATCTGCATGAGGACGATGGCGACCTTCTGGGTGCCCGTCAGGTGGGTGGTCGTGCTCATACCGGCTGCCGCTCGTCCATGAGGCCCCGCAGCAGCTCGGCCGTCTTGAGCGGCTCGGTCGCGCCGAGGCGGCTGACCTGGGCGCGACGCACCTCGGCGAAGGCGGCGTCCTCGCTCGGACCCGGCAGCTCGGGCACCGTGACCAGGCCCGCCGGTGCGGCCGGCAGCCGGACGGTGTCGGGGCCGGCCGTCACGGCCGTCAGGGCGAGGTCGTCGTCGACGACGACGAGGTCGCCGATGAGCTCGACCGGCTCGCGCACGGCGCGGCGACGGGCGCGCAGCCAGAGCACGAGCACGGCGATCGCGATGAGCAGCACGACCCCGGCCCAGACGAGGGTGGTCATCATCGCCTCGCCGGCGCGGGCCTCGTCGGCCGCCTGCTGCGCGGCGAGGGCGGCCTTGGCCTGGTCGGCGGCGGTCGTGCTGAAGGGCAGCACCTGGAGCGACAGGACGTCGCCGCGCGTGGTGTCGATGCCGGCGGCGGCCGACACGAGGTTCTGCAGGTCCTGCACGTTGAGGTTGCGGGCGGCGGCGGCGCTGATCGCGACCGAGACCGACTGGCGCTTCAGGGCGCCCGCCGGGATGGTGTGCTCCTCGGTGACCTTGTTGACGGCGTTGTCGCGGGTGTCCTTGGTGGAGTCGTAGGACCCGTTGCCCCCGGCGCCACCGGGCACCGCGATGTTGTCGGGTCCGAGGACTCCCGAGCCCTGTCCGGTCCCGGTGCCGCGGTACTTCTCCGTGGTCGTGGACTCGCTGAGCGGCGGCACGCCCTTGACGCCGGCGAAGGTCTCCGACGTCTGCTGCGCGGAGTTCTTGTCGACCTCGGGCGTCACCGCGACGGTGGCGTTGCCGGGCCCGAGCACCTTGTCGAGGACTGCCTGCACCGAGGCCTCGGTGCGCTGCTGGTACTCGCTCGTCTGCTTGGCGCCCGAGCCGCCCGTCCCGGCGCCCACGGACGAGAGCACCGTGCCCTGGGCGTCGACGACCGACACGTTGACCGGCTTGAGGCCCGGCACGGCGGCCGACGTCAGGTGCACGACGGCCTCGACCTTGTCGGCCGACAGCGTCTGCCCCGGCATGGCCTGGACGAAGACCGACGCCGTCGGCTCCCCCTGCTGCGCGGTGAAGACGGTCTTCTCCGGGATCGCGAGCTGCACCGAGGCGGTCTGGACGCCCTCGAGGTGCGAGATGGTCGTCGCCAGCTCGCCCTCGATGGCGCGCTTGTAGGTGACGTTCTGCTGGAAGTCCGAGGACGTGACGCCCATCTTGTCGAGGAGCGAGTAGCCGGAGGCGGGCGCAGCCGGCAGCCCGGCGGACGCCGCCTTGAGCCGCTCGTCGTAGACGTTGTCCTGCGGGACGAGGACCGTCGCGCCACCGTCGGCGAGCTGGTAGGGCACCCCGTCCTTGCCGAGCTGCTGCACGACGGCGCTCGCGTCGGCGCTGGCCAGGCCGGTGAAGAGGGGGCTGTAGCTGGGCTTGGTGACCCACGTCGTGAGCGCGACCGCACCGAGGGCGAGGACGGCCAGGCCGATGACGGCGACGGTGCGCTGGCCGACCGTGAAGGCCTTGACGGTGGCGCCGAGGCGCTGGAGCGTCGATGACAGGAACGGCGGCATCAGGCCTGCATCCTCATGATCTCGTTGAAGGCGTCGATCCCCTTGTTGCGCACGGCCGCCGCGACCTCGAGGGTCACCTGCGCCCGCGTCGCCGCGATCGTGGCCGCGTGGATGTCGTCGAGGCTTCCGGTGACGGCCTGCACGGCGAGTTGGTTGGAGCTCGACTGGAGCTGCTGGAGGTTGTCGACGGCGCCCGTGAGGCTGGCCGCGAAGTCGCCGCCGGTGCGCGAGGTCGCCGTGGTGCCCGACGCGGTCGAAGCCTCCGAGACGCCCGAGACGCCCGAGACGTTCGACGCAGCCGGGGAGACCGCGCCGGCCCCGAGCAGCGGACCGACGGGGCCGACGGCACCGATAGGACCGATGCTCACGAGGACCTGCCGATCTGCAGTGCGGCCTCGTACATGGTCCTGGCGCGGTCCACGACCTGAGCGTTCGCCTGGTAGCCGCGCTGGGCCATGATGAGCGAGCCCATCTGCTCGCTCAGGTCGATGTCGGGGTAGCGCACGTAGCCCTCGGCGTCCGCGAGCGGGTTGCTCGGCTCGAAGACGAGGCGCCCCGCGGCGTCGCCCTCCTGCACGCCGGCGACGTAGACCCCGGACGTACCGGGCCCGGCCTGCGCCTCGATGTAGCGCGCCCGGAAGGCGGGTCCGCTCGTCGGCGAGGCCGTGTTGGCGTTGGCGAGGTTGTCCGCGATGGCGTCGAGCCACTTGCGGTGCACCGTGAGGGACGACCCGGCGATCCCGATCGCGTCGAAGGTCATCAGCTCGTCCTCAGCGCCGAGCGCAGGCCGGTGAACTGCGTGTTGAGCGCCTGGGTCGCGAACTGGAAGCGCAGCACCGTGTCGATGTTCGACAGCGTCTCGGTGTCGAGGTTGACGTTGTTGCCGTTGGTCCGGGTGGGCTCGGCCGACAGCGACGTCGTCGCCGTGGCGCTCCCGTCGCCCTCCTGCACGGAGGCGGCGAGCGCCTCCTCGAACTGCACGCGCTGGGCGTGGTAGCCGGGCGTGTTGACGTTGGCGATGTTGTCGGCGATGGCGCGCTGGCGACGGGATAGGCCGTCGAGGGCACTGGTGAGCGCGGCGGACGTCACGGAATCGAGCACAGTTCTCCTGCAGGAACTCGCAAGGGGAGACGGCCGATCCCTGGCCTGACGCGGCGAGCAATCCGTGCTCGACCGGGACTATCGGCAGGTGCCCGAGGGGCGTTAGCCCTCGACGTCGACGAAGATCGCGGGCTGTCCCGGCAGGCTCGGGACCGAGCGCAGGGCCGTCAGGTGGTGACCGGCCGTGATCCGCACGGCGTCGACGCGCTCGGCGACGCGGGCCTGCGCGGCAGCGAGGGCCCGGGCCCGACCGAGGAGGTGGGCCGGGAGCGGGCCGAGCCCGCGCGGCGGCACCCAGGTGCCGAGCTGCGCCGCCATGACGGCCGCCTCGGAGGGTGGGTGCTGCTCCCCCAGCCCGCGCTCGACGGCGGCGAGGTCCGCCTCGAGGCGGTCGAGCACGGTGTCCCAGATGTCAGCCAATGGCGTGTCCCGTCCGGGCGGCGCCGGCGAGCGGCGCGTCCTGCAGGGCCGCGGCCGCATGCCACGCCTCCTGCAGGGGGGTGAGCAGGGTGATGGCCTCGCGCGTCCGCGCGACGTCACGGTGGATGTTGGCGTTGACGAGGGCCATGCGGACGTACTCGTAGAGCCCGAGGAGCCCCTCGGCCCCGTCCCAGACGTCGGGGCGCAGGGTCGCCGACAGCTCGGCGATGATCTCCTGGGCGTGCAGGAGCTGGCTGCCGGCCCGCTCCCAGTCGGCGACCTCCTGGGCGGCCTCGCCTCGGCGCAGGTCGAGCAGGAGTCGGTCGTAGAGCATCGTCAGCAGTCGCGCGGGGCTCGCGGAGAGGATCGCGTCCCGGGCGTACTGCTGGCGCGCGTCGGCTGCACTGGTCACGCGTCGTGTCCTTACTTGGTGTTCTGCGAGAAGGTCGGGAGCCCGGCGATCTGGCTCGTCAGCCAGGACTGCTGCGACTTCAGGGTCCCGAGGGCGGTGTCCATCGCGTTGTACATCGCGAGGACCGCCGTGCGGCGGTCGGCGAGGCGCTGGTCCCAGCTCGCGATGCGCGTGCCGAGGTCGTCCGACATCGACTGGCGACCGGCGATGAGCTGCGTGATGGTCCCGCTGGCCGGTGCCGAGGCGTTGGTGGCGGCGGTGGTGACGCGGCCGGCGATCTCGGCGAGTGCGGAGCGCGTCCCGGTCGGGTCGGCCGCGAGCGCGGCGGTGAGCTTGTCCTGGTCGAAGGAGAAGGTGCCGTCGCGCTGGATGACGATGCCGATCTCCGAGGGCGAGCGCCCGTTGCTCATGGGGCGGTATGCCGCGTCCGTGACCGCCGCGGCGATGGCGCGGACCGTCACGTCCCCCGTGAGCAGGCCGCCCGTCGCGGCGGAGACGCCGGACGAGCCGGACGTCGTCGTCACCTTCGTGGCCGCGCCGATGGCGCCCAGGAGGTCGTTGACGGAGGTGATGAGGTCGTTCGCCTGCTTGGCGATGCCGGCGTTGTCGCCGGTGACGGTGATCGTCGTCGCCGTGCCGACCCCGGCTGCCGTGGCGGTGACGGAGACGCCCGGCACGACGTCGGCGAAGGTGCTGGACGCGGAGGTCACGACCTGCTCGGCGGCCGTGCCGGCATACAGCAGCGCCTTGGCGTCCTGGGCGGGTGCGACGACGGCGGCACCCGGGCTGCTCATGAGGTCGGTGGCGGTGCCCGCGGAGACCTGGGCGGCGGTGCCCTCGTAGGCGCTGAAGGCGCCGGCCGCGCCGGAGCGGGTCGACGTGAGCTGGAGCCGGTAGAGGGGCGCGCCCTTGGCGTCGGTGCCTGCGGCCACCTTGAGGGCGCGCGCCGGTCCGCCCGAGGAGTTGACGGCTGCGACGACGTCGTCGATCGAGGTGCTCGCGGGGGTGACCTCGGTGCTCGCGCCGGAGGCGTCGACCAGGGTCAGGGTGGCGGGCGACCCGCCGGCCGTGGGCCACGCGCCGAGCGGTGCGGTGACGTCGACCTGGGTCCGGGCCAGCTGGGTCACGGTCAGGTCGAAGGTGCCGGCCGTCGCGGTGGTGCCGGCCCTGGCGGTGATGCCGGTGGTGCTGGAGGCCGCGGAGAGCAGGTTGAGCGCGTTCGGCGCCGCGACCTTGCCCCCGAGCGTGGCGAGGGCCGCCGCCTTGGTGTTGAGCCCGCGCAGGACGGTCATCAGGCTCTGCTGCTGCGACTGAGCCTGCTTGAGCTGCTGCTGGGGCAGTGCCTCGACCGCCATGAGCGAGTTGACGATCGAAGTGATGTCGAGCCCGCTGCCGAGCCCGTTGACCGAGACGGCCACGAGGTCCTCCTTGGGTCCTGCTTGGTCCTGCGGGTCCTGCTGGGCCGGCGGGTCCTGCGGGTCCTGCCCGTTCGGCAGGGACGCCGCGGGTGCTGCCGGCGGGCACGGGCGACGTGCGCGCCGTGCACGGGCCACGCAGCGTGGCGGCGACCGGAAGGGCCGACGACGGCCGGGGTGGGTCCTCCCCGGCCGTCGTCAGCGACCCCCCGGAACCGCTCAGCCGAGCAGCTTGAGGATGCCCTGGCCGGACTGGTTGGCCTGCGCGAGCATCGCCGTGCCGGCCTGCGAGAGGATGTTCGCCTTGGTGTAGTTGACCATCTCCGACGCCATGTCCGTGTCGGTGATGTGCGACTGCGACGCCGCGAGGTTCTGCGCCGAGACGTTGGCGATGTTCATCGCGTGGTTGAGGCGGTTCTGCACGGCACCGAGGTCGGCTCGGTTGCCCGAGACGGCCGTGATGGCCGTGTCGATGGCCGTGATCGTCGTCTGCGACGCCGTGTTGGTGCTGACGTCGAAGCCGGCGCCCGCTGCGGTGCCGTCGGCCGACATGAGCGTGCCGGTCGAGGTGCCCACGTCGGCGAGCGTCACGGAGATGACGTCGTTGGCGGTGCCACCGGCGCCGACCTGGAACGACTTCGAGCCACCCTTGAGCAGGTCGATGCTGTTGAAGTTCGTGCCGTTGGTGATGCGGTAGAGCTCGCGCGAGAGGTCGCCGGCCTCCTTGGCGATCGCGTTGCGCGAGTCGGTGTTGTTCGTGTCGTTGGCACCCTGCACCGCCAGGTCGCGCATGCGCTGCAGGATCGAGTGGACCTCGCCCAGGGCGCCGTCGGCGGTCTGGACCATGTTGATGCCGTCCTGCGCGTTGCGAGCGGCGACGCCGTAGCCGTTGACCTGCGAGCGCAGGCCCTCGGAGACGGTCAGACCGGCCGCGTCGTCGGCGGCCGTGTTGATGCGCAGGCCGCTGGAGAGCTTGGACATCGAGCTGGCCATGCTCGCCGAGGTGCGGCTGAGGTTCTGGTAGGCCTGCATGGCCGAGAGGTTGGTGTTGACGGTCAGAGCCATCGGAAGTTCCTCCATGAAATGGGTGGGGTGGTGCGGGGGCCCGTCCGTGGGCCCTCAGCAGCCACTGTCGGCAGCCCTCCCGGACGCGTTAGGACAATTCGGACAGAACTTCCGACGCGTCGCGTCCGGGCCTGCGCACCGCGCCGCCGGCCCGCACCGGGTTCCCGGGGACCCCTTATCGCCCACCCCGCACTGCCGATAGTGGAGACTGACGGTGCGGTTGGCACCGCTTCGCGAGGTCTCTGGATGGGGGATTCACGGTGGATGGCGGGGATCGATGGGCCGGAGGGGGTGGCACCGACACGACGGTCCAGGACCTGTCGGCCCGGCTCTGGTACGAGCGCGAGCTGCTGGACCTGCTGACCTTCAAGCTCGAGGAGGAGCAGCTCGTCCTGACGGCGGGCCGCACCCGCTGGCTCTCCCACGCCACCCGTGAGGTCGAGCAGGTGCTCGAGCGGCTGCGCGCGGCCGGGCTCGAACGGGCTGCTGCCGCAGCAACGGTCGCCCACGCGTGGGAGCTGCCCGACGACGCTAGCCTGCGCGACCTGGCGGACGGGGCACCCGACGCCGCCTGGGCCGAGATCCTGACGGCGCACCTGGCCGCGATGACCGACCAGACGGCCACGATCCGCGCGCTGCGCGACGCCAACTCCCAGTTCCTGCGCGCCGCGGCACGCTCGACGCAGGAGACGCTCGCCACGACCGAGCCGCCCGCGACGACCTATGACGCGCAGGGCCGCCCGGCCGCAGCGGGAGACGCCCACCTCTTCGACCGCAGCCTCTGAGCGAGACGTCCCGCTCCGCAGCTCCCGCGCAGCCCTCTCGCACCCCACCGACCTCCCTCTGACACCCTCTGACAACCCTCTGACCGGAAGGGTCACGATGAGCACCTTCGGCGCCCTCGGCACCGCGTGGCGCGGCCTCTCCGCCGCCCAGCAGGCGATGGACCTCGCCGGCCACAACGTCGCCAACGTCGGGACCGACGGCTACACCCGCCAGCGCATCGAGCAGTCCTCGATCGGCGCCCCCGCACCCATGGGCCTCGGCGTCGCCGGTCCCCAGGCCGGTCAGGGCGTCTCGGTGGACCGCATCGCCCGTCTCGGCAACGCGCTGCTCGACGCCACGGCCCGGGCCACGGCGTCCTCGGCGGGCTACGACGCGACGCGCGCGACGGCATACGACGGCATCGAGGCGACGCTGCGCGAGCCGGGCACCGACGGGCTGTCCGCGCGCCTGCAGTCGTTCTGGTCGGCATGGCACGACGTCGCCAACCGGCCCGGCGACGCGGGGGCGGCCACTGCGCTGCTCGGCGCGGCCCGGTCGGCCGTCTCGACGCTGGCTAGCGGTCGGGCGGCCCTCGAGACGCAGTGGGCCGACACGGCCGCCGGCGCGCACGACACGGTCGCCTCCCTCAACGACACCGCAGCCCAGGTGGCCGCCCTCAACACGCAGATCGGCGGCGCGCTCGCCCGCGGCTCCTCGGCCAACGAGCTCATCGACACCCGCGCCCGGCTGACGCAGTCCATCGCTGCGACGTCCGGCGCCACCGTGCGCGACGAGTCCGACGGCACGGTGACCGTCTACCTCGGCGGCAACGCCCTCGTGCGGGGTGACACCGCCCGGCCCGTCACCCTCACCGGTGCCGCGGCGATGTCCGGGACCGCGGCCTCGCCCGTGCGGCTCGAGTGGGCCGACCAGCCGGGTCACGAGGTCGGGCTGGAGGGGGGCACCCTCGCGGGCACCCTGTCGGTCCTCGCCCCCGCGTCAGGCGGCTCGGGTGGCCCGATCGCCGAAGCCGCGGCGTCCTACGACGACGTGGCGACGACGCTCGCCGCCACGGTCAACGCCGTGCACCGAGCCGGCAGCGCGACGTCCGGCACGACCGGCCTCGACTTCTTCCGCCTCGACCCGTCGCTGCCGCCGGCCCGTGGGCTCTCCGTGGTGCCCACCGGCCCTGACGGCATCGCCACCGGGGCCGTCGGCGCCGGGGCGCTCGACGGCTCGAACGCCGACGCCATCGCCCGCCTCGCCTCGGGGCCCGGCTCGGCCGACGCCCGCTGGGCCGCCTTCGTGACGGCCACCGGCAGCGCCGCGCGCGCCGTGACGCAGCAGTCCGGGATCTCCGACGCCGCCGCCGCAAGCGCCCGGCAGGCGCAGCTGTCGGGGGCCTCGGTGAGCCTCGACGAGGAGAGCGTCAACCTCATCGCGTCCCAGCACGCTTACCAGGCCGCCGCCCGCGTGCTCACCGCCGTCGACGAAGCCCTCGACACCCTCATCAACCGGACCGGAATGGTAGGACGCTGACCCATGCTCCGTGTGACCGACCAGACGATGTCCCTCGCGGCGCAGCGCGCGCTCGCGGGGCGGCAGTCGCGCCTGGCCTCCGCCCAGGAGACCGCCACCTCCGGGACGCGCATCGCCCGTCCCTCCGACGACCCGGTGGGCACCGGAGAGGCCCTGCGGGTCCGGGCCGACCTCGCGGCGCAGGGGCAGTACCAGCGCAACATCGCCGACGGCACCGCGTGGCTGAGCACCCTCGACTCGGCCCTCGACGGGGCCACCGGCCTGCTGCGCCAGGTGCGTGACGCCGTCGTGCAGGGCACCAACGGTTCCCTCAACCATTCGGCGCGCGACGCGCTCGCGACCGTCGTCGACAGCCTGCGCAAGGACCTGCTGGGCGCCGCCAACACGCGCCTGCTCGGACGCAACGTCTTCGCCGGCACGTCCGACGCCGAGGCGGCCTTCACCGACGGCACGCCCCCGACCTACAACGGCGCCGGCGGCGCGGTCAGCCGCCGGGTCGGCACCGACGAGACGGTCCAGGTCGACGTCGACGGGCGGGCGGCCTTCGGCAGCGGGCCCACCTCCGTCTTCGCCCTCCTCGACGGCATCGCCGCCGACCTCCGCGCCGGGACGGACCCGACCGGGCGCCTGACCGCGCTCGACGGCGCGATGTCCACGGTCGTCGCCACCCGCGCCGACGTCGGGTCGCGCCTGGCCACCCTCACCCGCGCCGGCCAGGCCGCCACCGAGGCCACGACCTCCCTCACCGCCCGCCGCAGCGCCATCGAGGACGTCGACCTCGGTCAGGCCGTGCTCGACCTGCAGCTGCAGCAGGCCGCCTACCAAGCGGCCCTCGCCGTCACGGCGAAGGTCATCCAGCCGAGCCTCACGGAGTTCCTGCGATGAGCACCCTCGTCTTCGAGCAGCCCATGCCCGGCCTCGACCCGCACACCGTCTACGAGCTGGAGGCGGTCGACGGCGCCGACGGCGTCTTCAGCCTGCGCCCGTCCGATGCCCCCGACGTGCGCCTCTTCGTCCTCGAGGCGTCGGTCTACACGCCGACGTACGCCCCCGAGGTCGAGCACGCGAGCGCCGAGGTGGGCCTCGGACCCGACGACGCGCCGCGCCTGCTCGTCGTCGCCACCCCCGGCGAGCGGGGCACCTCGGTCAACCTCGCCGCCCCGGTCGTCGTCAACGACGGCGAAGGTCGCGCGGTCCAGGCGATCCTCGAGGGCTGGGACCTGCGCGCCCCGCTCGCGTGAGTCTCACCTGACCCACGTCGGCGCGTCCGTTTGGACTCCGGAGCCCCGGTGTTGCTACGGTTGGCGTCGCCTCGCAGGCGTAGTTCAGTAGCAGAACAGCCTTCTTCCAGAAGGAAGACGTACGTGCAATTCGTGCCGCCTGCTCCAGAAGTCGGAAGGGCCCGGTCACCGCGACCGGGCCCTTCTGCTGTCCCCGGGCACCCGTGCGCGGCACGGCCTCTCGTATGCCGCGTGGCCGCGGAGCGCGCGTCGGGCGCGGTCGGCGCCACCCGGCATACGCCCGTTTCCCCTCCCGTGCCGTAACTGTGACCTCTCCCTCTTGCGATCGTTACCCGTCGGTAGCATCATGGAAGTGACCGGCCAGTAACTTGGCGCGCCCGCAGCCGACGCCGCGGACGCACGACGAGCGACAAGAACGCGGAGGGTCCCGGATGGGCCACTACAAGAGCAACGTGCGCGACCTCGAGTTCAACCTCTTCGAGGTGCTGGGGCGCCAGGACGTCCTCGGGCAGGGCATCTACGCCGACGTCGACGTCGACGCGGCCAAGGACATCCTCCGCGAGGTCTCGCGCCTCGCCGAGAACGAGCTGGCCGACAGCCTGCTCGACAGCGACCGCAACCCGCCGGTCTACGACCCGGCCAGCCAGACCGTGACGATGCCGGACTCGTTCAAGCGCTCGTTCAAGGCCTACGTGGACGGCGACTGGGGCAACCTCGACGTGCCGGCGGAGCTCGGCGGCATGGTCGTCCCGGCCTCGCTGCGCTGGTCCGTCGCCGAGATGGTCTGCGGCGCCAACCCGGCCGTCCACATGTTCACCGCCAGCTACTCCTTCGCCAACCTGCTGTGGCACCTGGGCAACGACGACCAGAAGAAGCTCGCCAAGCACATCGTCGACAAGGCGTGGCACACCACGATGGTGCTGACCGAGCCGGACGCCGGCTCCGACGTCGGCGCCGGCCGCGCCAGGGCCGTCCAGCAGCCCGACGGCACGTGGCACATCACGGGCGTCAAGCGCTTCATCACCTCGGCCGAGTCCGACATGGTCGACAACGTCGTCCACTTCGTCCTGGCCCGCCCCGAGGGCGCCGGCCCCGGCACCAAGGGCCTCAGCCTCTTCATCGTGCCGAAGTTCCACGTCGACCTCGAGACCGGTGAGCTGGGCGAGCGCAACGGCGCCCACGTCACCAACGTCGAGCACAAGATGGGCCTCAAGGTCAGCACGACGTGCGAGGTCACCTTCGGCGAGCACGAGCCCGCCGTCGGCACCCTCCTCGGCGACGTCCACGACGGCATCGCGCAGATGTTCAAGGTCATCGAGAACGCGCGGATGTTCGTCGGCACCAAGGCGATCGCCACGCTCTCGACCGGCTACCTCAACGCGCTCGAGTACGCCAAGGAGCGCGTCCAGGGCGCCGACCTCACGCAGATGACCGACAAGGCCGCGCCGCGCGTCACCATCACGCACCACCCCGACGTGCGCCGCTCGCTCATGCTCCAGAAGGCCTACGCCGAGGGCCTGCGCGCGCTCGTGCTCTACACCGCGAGCCAGCAGGACGCCGTCAACCAGGCGCAGGCCGGCAACCCCGCCGCACCGCTCGGGAAGGGCTCCGACGCGGCCCTCGCCAACAAGGTCAGCGACCTCATGCTCCCCCTCGTCAAGGGCCTCGGCTCCGAGCGCGCGTGGGTGCTGCTCGGCACCGAGTCGCTGCAGACCTACGGCGGTTCAGGCTTCCTGCAGGACTACCCGATCGAGCAGTACGTCCGCGACGCGAAGATCGACACGCTCTACGAGGGCACGACCGCCATCCAGGGCCTCGACTTCTTCTTCCGCAAGATCGTCCGCGACAAGGGCCAGGCCCTGCAGCACGTCGCCGGCCAGATCCAGGAGTTCGCCAAGGACCTCGGCGGCTCGCTCGACACCGAGCGCGAGCTGCTCGGCAAGGCGCTCGAGGACATCCAGGGCATCGTCGGCCACATGATCGGCGACCTCATGAAGAGCGACCCGCGCATGGGCGGCGACGCGGCCAACCTCTACAAGGTCGGCCAGAACACCACGCGCCTGCTCCTCGCCGCCGGTGACCTCGTCGTCGGCTGGCTGCTGCTGCGCCAGGCCGAGGTCGCCCAGAAGGCCCTCCACGGCGGCGCCGCCGGCAAGGACGCCGACTTCTACCGCGGCAAGGTCGCGGCCGCGTCGTTCTACGCCAAGAACGTCCTGCCGAAGATCGCCGCCGAGCGCGCCATCGCCGAGGCCACCGACAACGACCTCATGGACGTGCCCGAGTCGGCCTTCTGAGCCACCCCTCACGACGAGGCGCCCTCCCCCACCGTGGGGACGGGCGCCTCCTCGTGTGCCGGGCGTCCCTACCCGCCTGTGTATGCCGTCAGGCGAGGGAGCGCTGGTAGGCGGGGTTCAGCTCGACGATGCGAAACCCGAGGTCCTCGTTGATCGAGACCATCCACGAGTTCGTCTCGTCGTTGCCCGTGACGACGCGGCGGCGCTCCGGGTGGTCGGCCTGCAGACGCCGGAGGTTCTCGACCTTGACCGCCATGCCGAGACGGCGTCCACGGTGGTCTCGGTGCACGAGCGTCCCCCACTGCCAGGCGACTCCGGGCGCCCCCGAGGGCAGCATGAGGTCGGAGTAGGCGACGACCTGGTCGGTCGAGCGGTGCACCGCGACCGTCGTCAGCCGCACTCGACCCTGCTGCCGGAAGACCTCGAGGTGCTCCTCGTAGCGCGCCGGCGTCAGGGACTCCTCCTCGAAGTCGAGGTCACCCGTCGGGGCGTCGACGGCGAGCTGGTTCATGACGGCGCAGAGCGACTCCTGCAGGCGAGGCGGCACACCGCCGACATGGGTCTCGAGCCGGTAGTCGCCCTCCCACCTCTGGCGGGCCTGCTCGGCGTGCCGGTCGAGCAGGCCGTCGGCCACGGGGAGCTCGAGGTGGCGCAGGATCTCGGTGTTGCTGAGGTGGAAGCCGTGGCGCTCGGCGAACCGGCGGTAGCGGTGACCGTCGGAGTCCGGCGGCACGATGAGGTCGACGACCATGGTGGTCCGCCCCTCCTCGCGGGTCCGCTCGACGAGCCGGGCGACGAGCGCCGAACCGGCGCCGCGGCCACGGTGGGCCGGGTCGACCTGGAGCTCGAACCACGCCATGGAGGTGTTGTCCTCCATCGGCAGCCAGAGGGTCGCGACCCCGACGAGCTCCTGCCCGTCGAACGCGCCCCACATCTGCATCGGCTCGGCCTTGTCGACGTGGCGCCACTCGACGAGGGTCTCCTCCAGCGACGGCGGCTCGTTCCAGGGCCGCTCGTGGTTCTTGCTGGCGACGATGACCTCGTAGGCGCGAGCGCACAGGCCGTCGTCGTGCGCGTCGATGAGGATCGTCTCCATCCCTCGACGGTAGGGGGCGGCCCCCTCCCCGGGCCATCGACTTTTGCCCGTGCCCTTGTGCCGCGGTCAGGGGCGGAGGCGGGTCACGGGCGGAGGCGGGTCACGGGCGTGGGCCGCGGTCGGGTCGCGCGGAGCAGCAGCAGGCCGGCCGCCAGCACGGCGAAGCCGACGACCGGCGTCACGTCGCCGACGAGGAAGAACACGGGCCGGTTGCCCAGCACGTCGACCCCGACGATCGAGACGATGAGGATGCCGAAGAAGAGCACTCCGGCCGACACGGCTGCCATCGGGTCGACCCAGCGCCGCATCTCCTCGACCGCCGTCGCCGACCCGGTCGCCGGTCCCGTCGCCGTGCGGGGGCCGCGGTCGAACCGGACGAAGACCGCGACGAGCAGGCCGGTCACGACGGCCAGCACCGCGAAGAGGAGCGGACGCGTCAGCCACCACGCCCACGACGCGACCGCAGGCTGCCCGACACCCAGGCCGCGCATCGCGAGCAGCACCGTCATCAGGGCGGTGAGGTGCCAGAGGAAGGCGGTCATCGCGAAGGGACCTGCGACGACGACGGCCCGCCACGCCTTCGGCCGGCCCAGCACGCGTGCCATGACGGGCCGCAGCAGCACCGCGAGGCCGCAGATGCCGATGCCCTGGGCGAGGAGCGCCGCCGTGGGGGGTGCCATGTTGGAGACCGCCTCTCCGGGCAGTCCCACCATCGACGTCGGGTAGGGACCGAGGGTGATGGCGAGACCCATCGCACCGAAGCCCACGACGACCATCGCCCAGCCACGCGCAGTCGTGAGCAGCCCGTCGCGCCAGGCGAACCCGAGCTGGTGGAGCGCCAGCCACACCAGAGCGAAGTTGAGGTTGCCGACGAGCTCCGGGCCGCCGCCGAAGCGCACCGCGTCGACGGCGCAGGCCAGCGTCACGAGCACCCCGACGACGCGAAGTCCCCATCGCCCGTGGAGTTTTCGCATCAGCGGCGCGAAAGCACACGCCCCCAGGTAGATGCCGACGAACCACAGCAGCTGCGGCACCATGACGAGCGCGTCACGTGCCAGGCGCCCCGCGTCACCGGGGCGGGACGTCAGGCCCGACAGGTCCGCGACGACACCCAGCAGCACCCAGACGGCCAGGAAGGTGAGGGTCGGGCGCAGGAGGCGGGCGGCCCGCGCACGGAAGAAAGCGGCATACCTACCCCGGCCGGCCGGCAGGCGGCGTTCGAGCGACTCGAGCGTGTGCGCGTGGGCGACGCCGCCGACGAGGAAGAAGAGCGGCATCACCTGCAGCACCCACGTGAGCGGCTGCAGGGACGGCACGACCGCGAGCGCGTTGGTGATCTGCCCGGCGGGTGTGATGGCGACCATGAGCCAGTGGCCGAGGACCACGACGAGCAGCGACCCGACACGGAGGGCGTCGACCCACCGGTCCCGGTCGGCCGGCGTCGCGGCGGCGATCTCGGACGCGCTGTGCGGCGTCACGTCAGGGCGGCTGCGGCTCACATCTCATGCAAGCACGAACGACGGTCCGGGCACGTGAGTTCTCCTGCTCAGCACCTCCCCCGAGACGTCGAAAGGCCACGAACCGGGCTCCGGTTCGTGGCCTTTCGACAATCGGGGGCCTGGTGGCCCCTCCGGACGGTCTAGAGGGTCTCGTCGCGACGCTCGACGCGACGCTCGACGACCTCGTCGCCGTCGACCCGGCGCTCCACGACGTCCGGCGCGCCACGGCGCTCGGTGACGACCGTGTGCTGCGTGCGGGCGCGCTGGGCGTTGAGGACGAGCGCGAGGATGATCGCCAGGGCTCCGGCGAGCATGAGGATGATCCCGATCGTGTTGCCCGTGCTGCTGCTCATGTTGAGGACGCTGGAGTCGATGTTGGTGAAGTAGAAGATCGCTCCGACGACGAGCAGGAAGATCCCGAGTCCGATACCCATGAGGTCTCCTTGGCTGGGGTACGCCCTGGACGCGCACCTGCGATGTCCTTACCCGCCCGGCACGCAACACCCACGGTCCGAGGGCGAGCGGGTGTCAGCGGGCGCGGCGCCGACCGAACCCGAGGGTGACGGCCGAGACGAGGAGCATGACGACTCCCACCCCGACGGCGATGGCGATCTCGTAGTAGAGGTTGCGCGCGGCGAGGCCGTAGGCGGCGTCGGCGATCGTGCGCGCCACCTCGGGGTCGACCCGTCGCATGAGGGGCTCACGAGCCACCATGAGGACGAGGGCGAGCGCGGCGGCCGTGACGATCCAGCCGAGGGCCACGAGGGTGGTCGCGGTGCGCCAGCGTCGCGCCAGGGCGATCGACAGCAGGGCGAGCGCCCCCACGACGAGCGGCGCCCAGGGACCCCAGGCGTCGGCGATCCGGTATGCCGTCTGCGCCTTCTGCAGGTCGGCCGCCTTGACGAGGGGGATCGCCACGACCGGCGCGATCGTCCCGGCATTCGGCACGCCGGCCTGCTCCAGCGTCGACGTCAGGGCGGGGATCGGGATCGTGACGCGCACGGAGACCCGGCCCTGGTCGTCGAGCTGCGTGTTGGCGCGGCCCTCCATGACGGCGATGAACTGGGTGTGGACCGCCCGGATGCCGGTGGTCCAGGCGGCGGTCACCTGGGGGCTCGCGACGAGAGCCGCAGCCTGGGTGCGGATCGGCGCCTCGAGGGCCTTCTCGATCGCGGGACGCAGGTCGATCGCGCTGAGGACGCCCTGGACGATGCCGTCGGTCAGGGCCTCCTGGACCTGGGGCTTCGTGACGACGGGCCGCAGCTCCTCGACGAAGACGTCGGTGCGGGTCAGCAGGACCGAGGCCCAGAAGCCGACGAGCGAGACCGGCAGCAGCACGATGGCCAGCAGCCCGCACACCGCAGAGAGGACGGAGCGCCCGCCGCCGGATGCCTGTCGTGCCACGGGAGCCACCTCGTCCGTTTCGGTCTGGTCCTCACCTGCCCGTCCGGCTAGTCGCCGGCCCTGACCCCCCGCAGGTCGAGAGACAGTGTGGCACCGGCCGTCGGGTCGAGGGTGACCGGGATGCCCCAGTCCTGCTGGAAGAGGTGGCAGGCCGCGTGCTCGGGCACCTCGCCGGTCTCGGGGTCGCCGTCGCACGCCGCCGCCTGCACGGAGATGTGCAGCGTGCCCGAGCCGATGCCCTCGCGCAGCACGAGCGTCCGGGTCAGCCCCTCGGCACGGCCGGCGCCCGAGACGAGGAGGGCGTCCGGCGTGGCCGAGACGTCCAGTCGGGTCGGGTCGCCCCAGCGGCGGTCGAGCTTCTGGCCGGCCGGCGGCACGAACGTCACCTCGAGCGACACCTCGCCGGCGGGCAGCGGGGTTGACGGTCGCTGGGTGCGGTGGGCCGGCCCGTCGACGCGCTGGGCGGCCTCGGGCAGGGCGACCCGGGTCAGCCGGTGCGCCGCGGACTCGACGACGACGAGGCGGACCTCGCCGGTCTGCGGGTCGCGCTCGACCACGGCGTCGCTGGGCTCGGCGAGACCCTGCGCGAGGGTCGAGACCTGTCCCGTGGTCGGGTCGAAACGGCGCACCGCGCCGTTGTAGGTGTCGCTCACGGCGACCGACCCGTCGGGGAGCTCGGTGACGCCGAGCGGGTGCTGCAGCAGCGCCTCGCCGGCGTCGCCGTCGCGGTGGCCGAAGTCGAAGAGCCCTGTGCCGACGTGGGTCTCGACGACGAGCGCGCCGTCGGGGGCTCGGGTGACCGAGCGCAGCGCCGACGTCTCGGAGTCGGCGACCCAGACCCGGTCACCGGTCGCGGAGGTCGCGAGGCCGGACGGCTGGGCGAACCACGCCTCGGGCGCCGGTCCGTCGACGAGGCCCTCGTTGGAGGTGCCGCCGACGACCTCGACCCGGCCGTCGGCCAGGGTCTCGCCGGGCGTCCACGCCCACAGCTGGTGGGTGCCGGCCATGGCGATGACCAGACGGTCGCCGAGCCAGGCGAGGTCCCACGGCGTCGACAGCGCCTGCTCGAGGGCCGGACCGCCACCGGTGCGCTCGCGCAGCTGCGAGCCGGTGCCCGCCACGACGTGGATCGAGCCGTCGGAGAAGCGGATTCCCTTGACCTGGTGGTTGACCGAGTCGGCGACGAGGAGGTCGACACCGAGCCTCTCGGCGACCTCGGGCGTCGCGAGCAGGACACCCTGCGGCTCGTTGAGGACACCGGCGCCGCCCCAGCGGGCACGCTCGGTCACGAGGTCCTCCTCGAGGTGCACGACCTCGTGGTTCGCGGTGTCGCTGACGACGACCGAGCCGTCCTCCAGCGCGATCGCCTTGCCGGGGAAGCGCAGCGCGGTGTCGGGGGCCGGCGGTGGGACGTAGGGGTCGTCGCCGGGCTGGAGCGTGCCCTTGGCGGCGTGCTCCTCGGCGATCTCCGCGACGAGGGCGGCGAGCCCGGGGCCGTGTCCCTCTCCCGACATCGACGCGACGACGTAGCCCTCCGGGTCGAGCACCACGAGCGTGGGCCAGGCGCGGGCGGCATACGCCTTCCACGTCACGAGCTCGGGGTCGTCGAGCACGGGGTGGTGCACGGCATACCGCTCGACGGCGGCCACGAGCGCGTCGGCGTCGGCCTCGTGCTCGAACTTCGGCGAGTGGACGCCGATGATCGTCAGGGAGTCGGGGAACTGCACCTCGACGGGTCGCAGCTCGTCGAGGACGTGGAGGCAGTTGACGCAGCAGAACGTCCAGAAGTCGAGCACGACGACGCGACCGCGCAGGTCGGCGAGGGACAGCGCGCGCCCCCCGGTGTTGAGCCAGCCGCGGCCGACGAGCTCGGGGGCGCGGACCTTCACCCGGGAGCGCAGCGCGCTGGTGTCGGTGACAGCCTCGGTGGCGGCGTCGGTGCTCACGAGAGCCTCCGGTCCGCGAGCACGGGGAAGGCTCGGCGCCACTCGGAGGTCGCTGCGGTGTCGATGTCGATGCTCAGCACCTCCTCATCAAGGCCGGCGGCGGCCAGAACCTTCCCGGTGGCGTCGACCGCCTGCGAGTGGCCCCCCATCTCGTGGCGGGCGTGGGTGCCGGCGGTGTTGCACTGGAGCACGACGCACTGGTCCTCGACGGCGCGGGCCTGCCCCAGCAGGGTCCAGTGCGTGACGCGCTTGCGCGGCCAGGCCGCCGGGACGACGAACACCTCCGCCCCACGGTCGAGCAGGCGGCGGTAGAGCTCGGGGAAGCGCAGGTCGTAGCAGGTCGACAGCCCGACGGGCACCGTGCCGCCGGTCGCGACGGGCACGTCGACGACGACGAGGTCCTCCCCGGCGTCCATGAGGGTCGGCTCGCCCTCGCCGAAGCCGAAGCGGTGGATCTTGCGGTAGGTGGCGACGAGCTCGCCGTCGGGCGCGAAGACGAGGCTGGTGTTCCACAGGCCGCGGCCGTCGGGGTCGACCGCGTCGGCCCGCTCGACGATCGAGCCGCCGTGCAGGGTGACGCGCGCGTCACGGGCGGCGGCGCTGAGCGCCTGCGCGACGGGTCCGTCGACCGCCTCGGCCCGCTCGTCCCACGCGGTGTAGTCGAAGCCTCCCGCAGCCCACAGCTCGGGCAGGACGACGAGGTCGTGGCCGGCCTGGGCGCCCACGAGGTCGGCGACGCGGGCTGTGCGGTCGACGACGGACTCGTCGTCCCCGTAGGCGAGCTGGATGAGGGCAACCTTCATGGGCCAACTCTCACACGCGTGCCGCTCGCCGTGCGAGTGCCGACCACGGGCGGGGTCGGCGACCCCAGGGGGAAGGCCGCCGGGCCCGCGCCCGGGTCAGCGAACCCGCGCGCGGTGGCTCTCGCGGCGCCTGGCCGCGAGCTCCTCCCGCAGCTCCGGGTCGCTCTGGACGAGGTAGACGAGGCCGCAGTCCTGCGGGCCGCGCGCTCCCGGGAAGCACAGCGTGCACGGTTCGCCGATCCGGATCGGGCACCGCAGGTTCGACGGTCGCTCTGGCATGTCTCTCCTCCCGACACCAATACTACAGCGAGTAGTAATGTGTTCGGGTCAGGCCATGGTCAGGGGCGGGGTCGCGCGTCGCGCCTGGCCAGGGCAGCGAGCTGCTCGTTGTATGCCGTGAGCTCGGCGTCGCCGTCACGGTCGGCACGGCGGTCCTTGCGCACCGACTCGGCGCTGTCGGTGCGGAACCACTGCATCGCGACCGTGAGGGCGAGGACGAGGCTCGGCAGCTCGCCGATCGCCCACGCGACGCCACCGCCGTAGCGCTGGTCGGCCAGCGGGTCGGTGACCCACGGCATCGCGACCGTCGGGAAGAAGTCCCCGCCGAGCAGGGTGGTGCCGCTGATCATCGCGACACCGAAGAACGCGTGGAAGGAGATCGTCGCGAAGAGCACGACGAGGCGCAGCGCGGGACTCCAGCGCTTGGGTCCCGGGTCGACGCCGACGAGGACCCAGGCGAAGAGGTAGCCGGCCAGGACGAAGTGGGCCGTCATGAGCAGGTGGCCCGTGTGCGTCTGCAGGGCCAGCTGGAAGAGCCCGGTCCAGTAGAAGACGACGAGGCTCATGAAGAAGAAGACGGCGGCGAAGATGGGGTTGCCGACCACCGCGAGGAACCGGGAGTGGATCAGGGCGAGGAGCATCTCGCGCGGACCCAGCGTGCCGTCGGTGCGGGCGCGGACCGAGCGCAGGGCCAGCGTCACCGGAGCACCAAGCACGAGGAAGATGGGCACGACCATCGCCTCGACCATGTGCAAGGTCATGTGCCAGGAGAAGGCGACCCGGCCGTAGATGCCGAGCACGCCGTTGGTGGCGTAGAGGAACAGCAGCCAGCCGACGACCCAGCTGACGAGCCGCAGCACCGGCCACGAGTCACCCCGTCGCCGGAGCCGCACGACGCCCCCGACGTAGAGGCCGATGGCGAGCAGGCCGGTCGCGAGGAAGAGCCACTCGACGCGCCAGGCCGTGAGCCAGGACAGGGCCGTCGGCGCCGACGGTGCCGGGTAGCCGGTCAGCGACAGCGCCGCGCTGGGGTCGGCCACCGTCTCGGGCACGGGTGGCTCGCTGCGCGCCAGCGCGGTGGCCACGCCGAAGGCGAGCGCCATGACCATCGTCTCGGCGACGGCGAGGCGCACGAAGAGCCGGCCGCGCACCCGGCCCGGTCCGGAGTCGTCGATGCGGTCGAGGGAGACCCGGCGGTGCCAGGCCCCAGCGACGCCGAGAGCCGTGAAGGCGAGCACCTTGACGAGGATGAGCACGCCGTAGGGCGTCCCGAGGTCGGACCAGGCGCCGAGCCGCGTCGTCGCCGACATCACGCCCGAGACGCCGAGGGTGACGAAGCACCAGAGCGCGACGCTCGAGTAGCGCCGGGCCACGACGCCGAGCGCGTCCCCGAGCTGGTTCCTCAGCACGACGAGGGCGAGGAGACCGCCGACCCAGACGGCGGCGCTCAGCAGGTGCGCGGCGATGGCGTTGACGGCCGTCTCGTGGTCGGCGGAGCCCCCGGCATGACCGGCGAGCCCGAGGACGAGCAGGCCGAGGGCCGACACGGCGGTCAGCGCCACGGCCACGCCACGGGAGCGGGACACCGCTGCCACGGAGGCCACGAGGAAGGCGGCGACCGTGCTGAGCAGACCCACGCGCAGCGTCTCGATGGCCCAGACCGAGCCCATGAGCTGGTTGCCGAAGTCGGGGCTCGAGACCGGCAGGCCCGCGGCGTCGGCGAAGGCGAAGACGACACCCACGGCCCCCGCGATGGCCCACACGAAGGCCGATGCGGTGACGACCCGGAAGGCTGCCGCACGGCGGGGCTCGTCGAGCGCGGAGCTCTCCGCACGCGTACGGCCCGGCACCATCGTCGCCGCGACGAGCAGCGCGCCGATCGTCAGGGAGGCTGCGACGTCGTGGACGACTCGGGTGAGCGGGAGCGCCCACCGAACGACCGGCCCCGCGTCACTCAGACCTCCGGGGAGCGCCTCGGCCGCGCCGGTGTAGCGGGCGGCGACCACACTGGCCACGAGGCCGACGGTGACGACACCCGCCACGACCACGGCGGCGGCGACCCCGCCCGAGGCGTCCGGACCGGTCGGTGCACCGGTGAGGCGGGCTCGCTCGAGGCTTGGCATGCCTCAAGGGTAAGTAGTCTGATGACATGCCCATGCACCCGGCCGCCCCTGACGACCGCACCGGACTGATCGACGCGTTCGACCACTCCGTTCAGTCCATCATCGACCTCGGGTACTCCTGCCGGGACGAGGACTTCGACCTCCAGACCGAGTGCCCCGGGTGGACCGTCAAGGACCAGATCGCGCACGTCGTGGGCGCCGAGAAGTCCTTCGCGGGACTGCCCCGGCCCCAGGTCGAGGTGCCCGACTACCCCCACGTCCACTCCGACTTCGCCCGGTTCGTCGAGGTGGACGTCGAGGCCCGCAGGGGGCTCAGCGGCCGGGAGGTCGTGGCCGAGCTGGCGGAGTTCCACCCCGTCCGAGTGGCCCAGTTGCGCGAGTCCGACGCCGACATCGACACCGTCATCGGCGGTTTCTTCGGGCCCGACACCACGTTCGGCGAGCACCTGCACCGCCGGATCGTCGACGCCTGGGTGCACGAGCAGGACCTCCGCGCCGCCCTCGACCGTCCGGGCAACCTCGACTCCGCGAGCGCCGCGGTCTTCACCGCCGACATCCTCGCAGCCCTCCCCCGCATCGCCTCACGCGTCGCCGGCATCGGCGCGGGGCACGCCGTCGTGCTCGACGTGAGCGGCCCCGTCGTGGCCCGCGGCGGAGCGCGCATCGTCACGGGTGAGGACGGGCGCCCTTACGGCGAAACGCTGTTCAGCGGCAACGACCGGCCCGACGGTGAGGAGCAGCTCGACGTCACGTCGATCCACCTGACCACCGACGCCCTGACGCGGAGGGCCGCCGGGCGCCGCCCGGTCGACGAGATCCACTACACCGTGACCGGCGACGAGGAGACCGCGCGCCGCCTCCTCGAGGCCCTCGTCGTCGTCACGCACTGATTCAGCCACGGGCCGAAACACCCCCCGGAGCCGTCCGCCACAGGGGCGGACGCGTGCCCGCGTATACACCCAAAGGGCCTCGCGCGGGGCGGGCCGCCACCTTGTGTATATGTGCCCAACGGCCTAGCGTCATAAGAAGTCGGTCAAGCCAGCGCCGCATCGGGGATCCGATCCATCGGAGTTGAAATGACCGACCCATCCGTGGGTCCGCGCAAGGACGCGCGAACCAGAGAGCTCATCCATACCCTTCGCACGTCGGACTCGGAGTCCGACCGCACCAACGCTCTCGAGACCGTGACGGTGCTGCACATGCCGCTCGCCCGTTCTCTCGCCCACCGCTACTCGGGCAAGGGCCTCGACCGTGAGGACCTCGAGCAGGTGGCCTTCCTGGCCCTGCTCAAGGCCGTCAAGCGTTTCGACCTGTCCAAGCCGACCGAGTTCGGCGCCTACGCCACACCCACCATCACCGGCGAGCTCCGTCGGCACTTCCGCGACCACGGCTGGCTCGTGCGGCCGCCACGGGAGCTCCAGGAGCGCCGGCAGCTCGTCACCGACACCCGGTCACGGCTCGAGCAGCGACTCGGCCACGACCCGGACGCCGGCGAGCTGGCCACCGAGCTGGACATCCCGCTCGAGTCGGTCCGGGAGGCCCAGGTCGCCTCGACCAACCTCCGCCCGGCCTCGCTCGACTCGACGACGGCGGACGGCAGCCGGCCGGTCCTCGACCTGCTCGACGCCCGCGGGGACCCGGGTGCAGACCCGGCCCTCGACGAAGGCATCGTCGTGCGCACCGCTCTCGAGCGGCTGCCCGCCCGTGACCAGCGGCTCGTGCAGCTGCGGTTCGGCGGCGACATGACCCAGGCCGAGATCGCCGACTCGATGGGCCTGAGCGCCATGCAGGTGAGCCGCCTGCTGCGGCGCACCCTCGACGAGCTGCGCCGTCAGCTGTCGGCGGAGGGAATGACCTCCGCCTGACCCCCAGCAGATCCGAATGGTCCCGACAACCGCGAACAGCGGCTCGGGGCCATTCGTCGTTCCGGGCCCCTTTCGGGGACTCGCGGGCCGAGGACCGGACTCCGGACCGCGAGACGGAGCGACCGGGCCCCTGGGGCCGGTGGGCCGCCCGAGCGTCAGACCGCGGAGCTCGTCGCGCTGTCGCCGACGCCCTGCCCGCCGGCCGAGCCCGGTCCGAACTGCGACTCCTGCCCCTCGATGACCTGCGAGGCCACTTGGGCGAGCTTCATGTTCAGCTCCTGCGACGTGCTCCGCAGCAGCTCGAACGCCTGCTGGCCGCTGATGTGGTGCGCGGCCATGAGCAGGCCCACCGCCTTGCCGATCTCGCGGTTGCTCTGCAGCCCCTGACGCAGCGTGGCCGCCTCCTCGCGGGCCCGGATGGCCATCAGGGCGACCGAGGCGAACGAGGCGATGACGGCGCCGACGTCGGCCGACCTCGACGTCAGGCCGCCCGGGGTGTCGGAGAAGAGGTTGAGCGCCCCGACCTTGTCGCCGTCGAGGAGCAGCCGGTAGCCGATGGCCGACCGGACCGGGGTCTCGGCCACGATGCGCTCGGTGAAGCGCGGCCACGGCGTCTTGGCGTCGGTGAGGTCCGCGTCGTGCTGGTAGGCCTCGGAGATGATGGCGTCGACGCAGGGGCCCTCGCCGACCTCGAGCTCGATCTGGTCGATCCGGCGGGCGATGTCGTCGGTGCTCGCGGCGGTCACGTAGCGGTCCCGGGTGCGCACGAGCAGCGACGCGCGGTCGCAGCCCTCGACGAGCCGGAGTGCGGCGTCGACCAGCGACTGGTGGATCGAGCCCGAGTCGGCCCCGGCATAGATCAGCGCCGACATCTGTCGGAAGGCGTCGTTGACCGTCGGGTCGATCGGAACGTCGCTCGTCATGTCACTCCCTGCACTCCTGCATTCTTGCGCCTGGGCCCCGCACTCTGCTGGACGGTCCGGGCGCGTCAGTCATCCTCGCACCTCCCCCGTGGCGCGAGACCACAGACAACCACACGACCCCCCTCCGTGGCGAGGCCGTCTCACCTTAGACAAACATTGGACACAGTGAGTTGACGTGAGCCCGGTCGCGGAAGATACTTGCGTGCTGCAAGCAACTACCCGCACCCAGGAGCGACCATGGCTGTCACGGAGGACGAGGCGAACGCCGTCTTCCTCGGGCTGCTGCGCGTCCAGAAGCTCCTCGTCGCGGCCAAGCACACCGCACCGCGCCTCGAGGACGGCATCGACGTCACGGCATACCCCGTGCTCTTCGTCGTAGCGGGCGTGGGCACCGTGCGCATCTCCGAGCTCGCCACCACGCTGCACAACGACGTCTCCACCGTCAGCCGCCAGGTGAGCTCGCTCGTCACGAGCGGCCTGCTCGAGAAGAGCGCCGACCCCAACGACGGGCGCGCGTGGGTCGTCTCGCTCACCGACCACGGCCACGACGCCGTGGTCCGCATCCAGGCCAGCCGTGCCGCCTGGTTCCAGGGGCTGCTCACCGACTGGGACGGCCCGGTCACCACCGAGTTCGTCGCACGGCTGCGTGAGCTCGGCGACGCGCTCGACACCAACCTCCGGGACCGGGGTGCAACGACGCCCCCCATGCCCTACGACTCCAGAATCCAGAAGCAGAAAGAGGACTGACATGTCCGACACCACCGCCGAACCGTCGCGCGTCGACGCGAGCGGGGCCGGCCACCCGGTGCTCTCCCACAAGGAGATCCTCACGATCCTCGTCGGCCTGATGATGGGGATGTTCCTCGCGGCGCTCGACCAGACCATCGTCGCCAGCGCGATGCGGGTCATCGCCGACGACCTCAACGACCTCGCCGGCCAGGCCTGGGTCACGACGGCCTACCTCATCACGAGCACCATCGCGACGCCGCTCTACGGCAAGCTCGGCGACATCTACGGTCGCAAGAAGCTCTTCATCTTCGCGATCTCGATCTTCACGATCGGCTCGATGCTCTGCACGCTCGCCTGGTCGATCCCGTCGCTCGCGGCCTTCCGTGCCGTCCAGGGCATCGGCGCCGGTGGCCTCTTCTCGCTCGCCCTCGCGATCATCGGCGACATCGTGCCGCCGCGCGAGCGCGCGAAGTACCAGGGCTACTTCCTCGCCGTCTTCGGCACCTCGAGCGTGCTCGGCCCGGTCATCGGCGGCTTCTTCGCCGGCCAGTCCACGCTCCTCGGCGTCACCGGCTGGCGCTGGGTCTTCCTCGTCAACGTGCCGATCGCCGTCGCCGCCCTCATCGTCGTGACGCGCACGCTGCACCTGCGCCACCACCGCCTCGACCACCGCATCGACTACTTCGGTGCGCTCAGCCTCTCGGTCGCGCTCGTGCCGCTGCTCATCGTGGCCGAGCAGGGCCGTGAGTGGGGCTGGAGCTCGGCCACCTCGATCACCTGCTACGCCATCGGCGTCGTCGGGCTCGTCGCGTTCTTCCTCATCGAGCGCTCGATGGGTGAGGAGGCGCTCATCCCGCTGCGCCTGTTCACCAACCGCACCGTCGCCTCGAGCTCGGTCGCCTCGGTCTTCATCGGCATGGGCATGTTCGGTGGCCTCGCCGCGATCCCGCTCTACCTGCAGATCGTCAAGGGCTCGACGCCGACCGAGGCCGGTCTCCAGCTGCTGCCGATGACGCTCGGCATCATGTCCGGCTCGATCATCTCCGGTCAGCTCATCTCGCGCACCGGCCGCTACCGCCACTTCCCGATCATCGGCGCCGCGATCCTCGTGCTGTCGCTCTACGGCTTCCACTTCGTCGGGGCCGACACCCCGCTGTGGAAGACCATGATCGGGATGTTCTTCTTCGGCATCGGCCTCGGCTTCAACTTCCAGCCGCTGACGCTCGCCGTGCAGAACGCCGTCGACCGCCGCGACATCGGTGTGGCCACGAGCTCGGCCACCTTCACCCGCCAGATCGGCGGCACGCTCGGCACCGCGGTCTTCCTGTCGATCCTGTTCTCGCAGGCCGGCACGAAGATCTCCGACGCCTTCGCGAGCATCGCGCCGACGCCGGCCTTCCAGGCGGCCCTGCGCAACCCGACCGGCGGCGACCCGGCCACCAACAAGGCCTTCATCGGCCAGCTCCAGGCGGCCCAGCAGTCGGGTAGCGCCGGTGGCGGCGTCGGCGGCTCGGCCCTGTCGGACAGCTCGTTCATCAACCAGCTCGACCCGCGCCTGGCCAAGCCGTTCCTCGTCGGCTTCTCCGACGCGATGTCGGTCGTCTTCCTCGTGGCTGCCGGCGTGCTGATCCTCGCGTTCGTCGCCACGCTCTTCCTCCCGCACGTCGACCTCGGCCCCAAGCCGGGCGCTGCGACTGCGAAGGACGACGACGAGGCCGTCGCCATCCCGGCCGGTCACTGACGGGTCCGCTCCACCCGCTCCACCGTCGAAAGGCCACCTCTCGCCCGAGGGGTGGCCTTTCGTATGCCGTGTGCCCGGGTCCCGCGGAGACACCCCACCGCCGCCCGGGTCGGGTGAGCAGGCGCCCGCACCGGGTCGACGAGATGGCAACCACCGCCCGGGGCCGGGTCGAGCAGAGCGGCGGTGGGCTGGGCGGCGGTGGGCTGGGCGCCGGGGGGCGGGGGCGGCGGGGGCGCACATCGCCCGGCAGATGGTGCGGCGGATGGTCCTGCAGATGGTGGTGTCATCACCCCAGTGACCGCAGCACCATCCGCCGACTCATGACGGGTGCGGCCCCTCCGGAACGACCCCGGGCGTGACCACCGGGAGGCACGCCCAGGGCCCAACGTGGCCACTCGTCGGCTCCGTGGGGCCACTGGTAGCACCTCGACGCGCTCCGTGGGGCCACTGGTGGCCACTCGACGCGTCAGGACCGGCACATCGTGGCCACTGGACCGTCTGGGCGGGGCCTCAGCGGAGGTTGTGCAGCTCGCGGCGGGTGAGGAACGCGCGCGTGCCTAGTGCCATGACGAAGGCGAAGCCGCCCGCGATGATCGCCACCCAGTAGCCGTGCTGGGCCCCGATGTGGTCGACGACGACACCGGAGACGGCCGAGCCGGCAGCGACCCCGACGATGATGCCGGTCAGCACGATCGTCATGCCCTCGTTGAGCTGGGCCTTGGGCACGATGCGCTCGATGAGGTTCATCGTCGTGATGAGCGTGGGGGCGGTGGCCATGCCGGCCACGAGCATCAGCCCGGCGAGGGTCCACAGGTTGCCGGCGAAGAGCACCGGGATCTCGAGCACCGCCATGCCGAGCGTGCCGGCGATGAGGAGCTTGACGAGGCTGCGCCCGTGCGACACGTGCCCGAAGACGAGACCCGCGAGGGCCGACCCCACGGCATACAGCGCGAGGATGGCGCCGGCGGCGCTCGGCGCGCCGAGGTCCTTCGAGACGGCGAGCGTCACGACCTCGTTGACGCCGAAGATCGCGCCCGTCATGACCATGATGAAGGCGAGCGGGACGAGCCCCGGCACCGTGTGGGCGTGCTGGGTCGGTCGCTCGTGGTGCGGCACGACGGGCGGCTCGGTGGAGCGCGCCGAGACGAAGAGGAGGACGCCGACGGTGTAGGCGAGCGCGGCGAAGAGGAAGCCCGCCTCCGGGAAGAGCGTCGTCGAGAGCCAGATCGCGAGGACCGGTCCGATGACGAAGGTCATCTCCTCCATCACCTGCTCGAACGACATCGCCGCATGGAGGTTCTTCGGGTCGTGGGCGAAGATGTGCGACCACCGGGCGCGGGCCATCGTGCCGAGGTTGGGGATGGCGCCGCACAGCGGGAAGGTGATGAACAGCAGCCACGACGGCCAGCCGCGCATCGAGACGAGCAGGGTCATCACGACCCAGAAGCCGGACCACAGGAAGAACGGGATGGCGATCCGGCGCTGGCCGTAGCGGTCGACGAGCCGCCCGAGGAACGGGGCGAAGAGCGCCAGGGAGACCATGCCGACGGCGACGACGGCGCCGGCGAGGGCGTAGGAACCGGTGCGCGCCGAGACCATCGCGACCACGGACACGGCGAACATCGAGCCCGCCGAACGGGCGATCATCCCTCCGGCGATGAAGACGCGTGCCCCCGGTACCTCGAAGAGAGGTCGGTAGGACGCCAGCACAGGTGCTCCTCACGGGTCGGGGACGGTCAACTTCCCCATCCTTGCATCACGACCCCTGCGAGGCCGAAATGCCGGATTCGCGGTGAGGCGCGCCTCACACCCCGTGCTTGCGGCGCAGCGACCACATCTGCGGCGAGCGTTCGAGCTCGACGGAGACGTCCCACGGGAGGCCACCGGGGGCGGTCTCGCGGCGGAAGCTCGCGACCATCCGGCGGGCGAGGGCGGGGTCCTTCGCGACGCGTCCGGCGATCGCCAGCGCCTGCTCCTGCACGTCGCCGTCGTCGTATGCCGCCCAGGCCAGTCCCAGCGCCACGGCGCGGTCCCCGTCGACCTCGTCGCCGAACAGGCCGAGGGCTGCGGCGGCCTCGCGCCCGGCGGCCCGGTTGATGAGGGTGAAGTGGCCGCCACCGGGGTGGATGCCGATCTGCGCGAAGCCGGGCAGCAGCCGGGCGGTGCGCGACACGATGCGCAGGTCGGTCGCCAGGGCGAGGTTGAGGCCGGCCCCGACGGCGGCGCCCCGGACGGCGGCGACGGTCGGGACGCCGATCGAGCCGATCGTCGTGAAGGCGGCGTAGACCGTCTCGAGGTTGCGGTAGGCCTCGTCCTCGACTGGGTCCGTGCCGGTGTCGGCGAGCACGCTGCGGACCGCGCCGGCGCAGAAGTGCGCCCCGCCCGTGACGACGACGGCGCCGACCGCGTCGTCGGACTCGGCCGTGCGGGCCGCGTCGATGAGCTCGCGCGACATCTCCACCGACAGGGCGTTGCGCCGCTCGGGGGCGTCGAGGGTGATGAGCGCGACGCCGTTCGTCACGTCGTAGCGGATCTCGGTCATGCGGCGAATCTCCTTGTTCGAGTGTGCAGCTCGCCGCGCAGCAGGCGTCGAGCGAGCACTGTCACGTGTTGTCGTGCGGCGGGAACGACCCCGTCGACGGCTTGGCGCGACCGGTCGTGACGAGGGTCCAGAGCCGGTCGTGCCCGGCGGACGACGCGAGCGCCGTGAGGGTCTCGTCCCAGTCCTGGAGCGAGCCGTACTCGCTGCGGCGGGCGAGGATCGGGCGGGTCAGCGTGTGCAGCTCGTGCTCGAGCGTCGTGCCGATGGCGCCGAGGACCTGGTGCGAGCCGCGGACGACGACCGACGCCGCATGGCCGACGCACGACTTGGCGACACCGACGGCGAAGAGCATGCCCGGGTCGCGCCAGTCCGACGCCGCAGCCCGGGCGACGGCCGCGTCGGTGGCGGCCCGGGCGAGCGCGGTCTCGGAGGCGATGTCGGAGACGAGGTGCTGCACGGCCTGGAAGCGGCCGATCGGCCGACCGAACTGCTCGCGCTCGCGCACGTGCGTGAGGACGACGTCGACGACGCGCTCCATGGCGCCGACGACCTGCGCCGAGCGGGCCAGCGCGCCGCGCAGGTGGAACTGCTCGCCGATCTCGTGCGCGACGACGATGCCCGACTCGAGGTCGTCGAGGTCGAACTCGACCGTGTCACTTGGCTCCCCGGCCAGGTTGCGGCGCTCGTCGACGGCGACGCGGTCGACCGGGACGTCGGCGACGCGCCACTGGTCGCGGTCCTCCCAGAGGGCCACGATGCTGCTCGCGTCCCTCGCCCACGTGACGTTGAGCGCGACCCCGGACGGGTCGGGACGGCATACGGTGCGCAGGCCTCCGTCGTTGGGCAGGCCGGCCGCCTCGAGGAGCCAGCCTCCGAGGACGTCGTGCTCGGCGAGCGGCACCGGCGCGGCGGCCGCGGCGGCGAGCCCGAGAAGCGCTGCGGCGTCGACCCATCCGCCTCCGCTGCCCCCGGCGGACTCGGTCCCCGTCAGGCGGGTCATCCCGAGGTCCTCGAGCCGCTGCCAGAGGTCGCGGTCGAGGTCGACCACCGCCGTGGGCGTCGCGCGCGTGGCGCGGTAGTCGGCGAAGAGGTCGGTGAGCACCTCGACGAGGTCGGGGTCGGGCGAGGTCGGCTCGACGAGGTCGTCGAGGCCGTGACCCTCGTGGTGGTCGGTCATCAGCGCATCCCCAGACCGCGGGCGATGACGCCACGCAGGATCTCGTTGGTGCCACCCCGCAGCGTGAAGCCCGGACGCTGGAGGATCGCCGCGTGCAGGAGCGTGTCGAGCTCCTCGTCGAGGGCCCAGCCCGACGCCGTGAGCGTGTCGACGTAGTCGGTGATGTCGCCCTCCCCCGTCGTGCCGAGCACCTTGACCACGGCGGCGGCGGTGTCGGCGTCCTCGTGGTGCTCGAGGGCGTTGGCGACGGCGAAGGACATGTGGTGCAGCGCCGCGAGGCGCGCGACGTGCCGGCCGAGGCCGGGGTCGGTGGGCAGGCGCCCGTCGTCCATGGCCTGCGCCGCCGCCGCGAGCAGCTGGAAGGTGGAGAGCACGCGCTCGGGCCCGCTGCGCTCGTAGGCGAGCTCGGACGTCACCTGCGCCCAGCCCTGCCCGATCTCGCCCAGCACCCGGTCGTCGGGGATGAGCACGCCGTCGAGGTGCACCTCGTTGAAGTGGTGGTCGCCGCCCATGGAGATGATCGGGCGGATCGTGACGCCGGGCGCGCGCAGGTCGACGATGAACTGGCTCAGGCCGTCGTGCCGGTGGGCCGGGTCGAGCGGCGCCGAGCGGGCCAGGGCGAAGAACGCGTCGGCCTCGTGGGCACCGGAGGTCCAGACCTTGGTGCCGGTCAGGCGCCAGCCGCCGTCGACGCGGTCGGCGCGGGTGCGCACGCTCGCGAGGTCGGAGCCGGAGTCGGGCTCGCTCATGCCGATGCCGAAGACGACCTCGCCGCGGCTGATGCCGGGCAGGAACGCCTGCTTCTGCTCCTCGGTCCCGTAGCGCAGCAGCGACGGCCCGATCTGCCGCTCGGCGATCCAGTGCGCCGCGACGGGGGCCCCGACGACGAGCAGCTCCTCGGTGACGACGAACCGCTCGAGGTAGGTGCGGCCCTGGCCGCCGTACTCCGTCGGGATGACCATGCCGAGCCAGCCGCGCCGGCCGAGCTCCCGGGTGAAGTCGCGGTCCCAGCGGGTCAGCCACGTGTCGACGTGCGGCACGAACGCCCCGGCGGCGACCTGCTCGGCGAGGAAGGCGCGCACCTCGAGCCGCAGCTCGGTCAGCACGGGCAGCTCACGGGCACCCGGAGGCACGAGACGGGTCGACATCCTCACCTTCCTCACGCGACGTCGCAGCGGTTCGTGCGCCACTCTCCCACACGCTCCCCCGAGCAGGCCGAGGCCGTATGCGGTGTGGTCCCGTCCCGCCCGCCGCCCCCTCACGACCGGGCCGGGCACACCCACTCGAGTGGCCGCCGCGCCCCAGCAGCCACACCCACCACGGGACGGTTGTGACGACGAGGCCACTCGACGAAGCAGAAGACTCACTCGAGTGGCCGCCCGACCCCAGCAACCTCACGCGTAACGGACGGGTGTGACGACGAGGCCACTCGATGGAGAGAACACCCACTCGAGTGGCCGCCCCGCCCCACCAGCCCCACCCGCCACGGGACCCCTGTGACGACGAGGCCACTCGACGGAGAGAACACCCACTCGAGTGGCCGCCGCGCCCCAGCAGCCACACCCACACGGGAGGGACGTGCGGGCCGGTGCCGCGGGTCAGAGGCCGGTGGCGACGAGGTAGGCGCAGAGGGCCACGATCACCGCCGTGATGAGGGTCGCCACCGCCGTCGTGACGCGGTGGTTGACGAGGACCCCCATGAGGTCCCGGTCGCGCGTGAAGAGCAGCAGCGGCACGAGGGTGCCCGGCAGCGCGAACGACAGCACGACCTGGCTCCACACGAGGGCGTTGGTCGGCTCGATGCCGAGGCCCAGGATGACGAGAGCCGGCACGACGGCGAGCAGGCGGCGCGGCAGCGGCGGGATCGGACGGCGCCCGAAGCCCTGCATGACGACGTCACCGGTCTGCACGCCGACGAGCGTCGAGGCGAGTCCGGAGGCGAGGAGCGCGACGGCGAGCATCGTCGCGACGACCCGTCCCGCGTTGGCCGACAGGGCGGCATACGCCGTCTCGATGCTCGCCCCGGCCTCGGAGGGCAGGGCGGCGGAGAAGACGACGAGACTGACGTTGGCGATCCCGGCGACGGTCATGGCGATGACGACGCTGCGCACGGTGCGGCGGCCGGCCCGCAGGCGCTCGGCCTGCCCGACGTCCGCGGATCCGTCGTCGTGCCCGCGCGAGGCCGCCGAGTGGAAGTGCAGCGCGTGGGGCATCACGGTCGCTCCGACGATGCCGACCGCGAGCAGGGCGGCCGACGAGTCGAGCGGCCGCGGGAGCACCGAGCGCAGCAGGGCGACCCGGTCGACGTCGGCGACGAACACCTGCCAGACGAGGGAGGCGATGATGACGACGAGCAGCACGAGCACGACGGAGTCGAAGTGGCTGCGGCCGCGGACCTTGAGCGCGAGAACGACGAGGCTGAAGAGCGTCACGCACACGGCGCCAGCCATGAGCGGCATGCCGAAGAGCAGCCTGAGGGCGATCGCCCCGCCGACGATCTCGGCGAGGTCGGTCATGATGACGACGAGCTCGGCCTGCGCCCAGAGCAGCAGGCGACCGACGCCGGGGAAGCGCTCGGAGCTGTGCTCGGCGAGGCTCTTGCCGGTGACCATGCCGAGCTTGGCCGCGAGGTACTGGATCACCATGGCCGAGCAGCTCGCGAAGACGACGACCCACACGAGGGCGTAGCCGTGCTCGGCGCCGGAGGTGATGTTGACGCCGAAGTTGCCGGGGTCGACGTAGGCGATGGCCGCGAGCAGCGCCGGCACGAGGGTGCGGGGCGCGCTGATCGTGCCGCCGAGACCGCGGTCCGGCGACCGGTCGTCCACGCGCGGCTGCTGCGCCACTCGCTCACCCATGTGGGACAGCATCGAGCCTGCGGCGCGCCGGCGCCAACTCCCGACCCGTGGTCGAGACCGACGCCACACGGACGCCGCCCTGCCCGACCGGGTCGGCGGCCTCAGCGCGCTCCGGCGATGCCGAGCAGGGCCGCGATGCCCAGGGCGCTGCGCGGGTCGTAGGCCGCGGTCCACAGGCCACCGTGCACGGCGGCATACGCCTCGTCCTGCCAGGCGGTGGGCCGGGCCGGCGCGCCCGTGCGCAGGTCGTGCACGAGGAGGGCGGCCATCAGCGTGTTGGCCGTGCCGGGCTCGAAGACCTCGATGCCGAAGCGGTGCGCGCCGGCGTAGGCCGCCGCAAGCGCGCGGTTCTTGACGACCGAGCGGGTGCGCGTGGGCGGCGCGACCTTGAACGACACGAGCCCGCCGTCGGCGCGGTATGCCGTCGCCCGCCACCGCTGGAGCCGCTTGGCGAGCAGGTAGTTGGGTCCCTGCTGGAGCACGACGCTGTCGTTGATGCCGGGGTCCTGGCCGGGCACGTAGTTGCGGCGGAGCAGCCGGCCGCCGCTGACGGTGCGCAACGGCACCCGCAGCACCTTCGAGGTGCGCCGGTGCGCGTAGCTGTCGACGGAACGCTCGACGTCCGCGCCCGGCACGGCGAAGACGTCGGTCGGGGTGGCGAGGAAGGCGAGGGCCACGTCGTCGTGTCCCCGCGACGCGACGACCTGGCGCGTCAGGGCGTCGACGGCCATCGAGACCCGGACGTTGGTCTCGCCGTCGGCGTAGACGTAGTTGCCGATCGTGAGCGGCCCCTCGAGCGCGGTCACCCAGCGGGTCACGGCTGCGAGGTCGTGCAGCAGGTCGCCGCCGGCGCGCTCGGCGAGGGGCTCGCTCCCGGGCCGGACCGGCACGGTGATGGATCCGGCGAGCCGCCTCGTGTCGCCGATCAGCCTGTCCCACAAGTCCTTTCGCGGGAGGTCCACGGCGGCGACGTCGGCGCCCCACCGCAGCAGCGACCGGAGCGGACCCATCTCGGCCGCAGCACCCAGCACGACGACGGTGCGGTCCGAGAGGTCGAGCCAGTCGGGGTTGTCGATGACGAGACCCACGGCCTCGGCGCACGACGGCTCGACGACGCCCGCCTCGACCCAGAGGTCCAGACGGCGGCGGAGCGCGTCCCCCGAGAGCCGCTCCCCGGCATACGGCACCGACAGGGTGCGGTCCGGCGCGCCCTCTCCACGCACGGTCTCCGACTCCAGTGCCCGCGCGGGCGTGGCGGGGCCGAAGGCGGCATCGAGGGGGTGGTCCCCGGAGCCGTCGGACCAGGCCATCCGCTCGTGGAGGGAGTCGAGGCCACGACGGGCGATGCTCAGCGACGCCTCCGGGGAGGCGAGGCCCGCCTCGACGAGGCGACGGAAGTGCGGCAGGTAGCCCTGACGCCAGTTCGTCTCCCGCTCCGCCGAGGCGGCACCGACCGGGTCCACGTCACGCAGGGCGTCGGCGACCACGGCCCGCCCGGTGGCGGTCGTGCTGCGGCGACCGGACGTCGGGTCGAGGGGGAAGACCACTCCGCGGGGCTGGCTCATGCGCCCATCCTGCCGGGTCGGGGCGGCTGCGCGCCGCACCGCGCGACGTGGACGGCCACGTCGTCGCGCCGGGTCCGGGTGTGGTGCGCCACTCGATCCCGCCGGGCCGGCCGAACCGGAGGAATATGAGGACATGAGCACCAAGACGGCCGCCCTCGCGGCAGAGCTGGCGTCGGACCGGGCCAACGAGGTCGAGCGGATCGCCGGTCTGCGTCGTGAGTTCGCCGAGGTCGTCGAGGCCTCGGAGGCCAACATCGCCGACGACGAGCACGACCCCGAGGGTTCGACGATCGCCTACGAACGCACCCAGATCGGCGCCCTCATCGACCAGGCCGAGCGACACCTCACCGAGATCGACGCCGCCCTCGAGCGCATCGCCGAGGGCGACTACGGCCGCTGCGAGGTGTGCGGCGAGTCGATCCCCGAGGAACGGCTCCGGGCCCGACCGACGGCGCGCACGTGCATCGACCACGCGGGCGCGGCGGTGCGCCGCTGACGCAGGCGGCTCGGCTCCCCTGACCCGGGCGACCCGGATCCGTTGACGGCCGGCGAGCGGCGAGGGGCGATCGGCGGACCCGCGAGCCCGTTCAGCGCAGGCCCGCTCCGATGCGCTCGAAGGCCTGGTCGATGTTGCGCTCCAGGCGGCCGGCGCCGCCGTTCTGCTGGTGCTCGATGCACGCCCGCACGGCTGCGATGGCAAGGGCCACGGTGAGGCGCGGCTCGAGCGATGCCCCCGGCCGGACTCCGAGGCGACGCTCCAGGGCAGCCGTCAGGGCGTTCTCGATGCGGATGTTGTTGCCGACGAGGGCGGGCGCGAGCGAGGGCTCGCCGAGCAGGATGCGCCGGCGCTTGGCCCGGAGCTCGCGGTCGATCGAGGTCGGCGCGAGCATGCCGGCGAGGATCCGCCGGAGGGAGGCGAGCGGTGACTCGCCCTCCGTGTCCTCCTCCAGCGACGCGGCATACGCCTCGAGCTCCTCGGCCGTCGTGCCGATGACGGCGGCCTCCTTGGAGGGGAAGTAGTTGAAGAAGGTGCGCGCGCTGACCCCGGCCCGGGCCGCGATCTCCTCGGTGGTGACGGCGGCGAAGCCCTTCTCCTCGACGAGGTCGAGGGCGGCGAGGTTGAGCGCGCGGCGGGTCTCGCGCTTCTTGCGCTCACGCAGGCCGCACGCCTCGTCGGTCAGCAGGTCCGTGCTCATGGGTCCATGGTGTCACGCTCGATGCATCCACTGCAATTTTGCAGTCACTGCACATTCGGCGTACCGTGGTCGGCATGCAAGAGAAGACCCAGGGGGTAGCCACGGACACCGCGACCGGCTCAGCCGACGAGGCGGTCGCCGCCAAGGCACCCGGACTCGACCGCTCGACCCGCAACATCTTCATCGCGCTCATGCTCGGCATGCTCGTGGCGTCGATCAGCCAGACCATCGTCGGACCGGCCATGCCGCGCATCGTCGCCGAGCTCGGCGGCATCGACCACTACTCGTGGCTCGCCACGGCCGCGATGCTCGTCAGCGCGATCACCGTGCCGATCGTCGGCAAGATGAGCGACCTCTACGGTCGCCGCGGCTTCTACCTCGGCGGGCTCGTCGTCTTCATGGCCGGCTCGATCCTCTCCGGCTTCGCGCAGAACTTCTGGTGGCTCATCGCCGCCCGCGCCATCCAGGGCGCCGGCATGGGCACGCTGATGCCGCTGTCGCAGACGATCATCGGAGACATCATCCCGCCGCGTCAGCGCGGCAAGTACCAGGGCCTCATGGGCGGCGTCTTCGGCCTCGCCTCGATCCTGGGCCCGCTCGTCGGCGGCTTCGTCACCGACAACTGGGGCTGGCGCTACCTCTTCTTCATCACGCTGCCCGTCGGCGTCTTCGCCTTCTTAGGGATCAGCCGCTTCCTGCACCTCGAGCACACGCCGCGCGAGACCGTCGTCGACAAGGCCGGCATCGCCGCGCTGTCGATGACCCTCATCCTGCTGCTCGTGCCCACCTCGCTCGGTGGCACGACGCTCGACTGGGGCTCGCCCGCCATCATCGGGATGTACGTCGCCGGCATCGTCATGCTCGGCGTCTTCATCGCCATCGAGCGCCGGGCCGTCGAGCCGGTGCTGCCGCTGCGCCTCTTCCGCAGCCCGCTCTTCACGCTCTCCAACATCGCGGCCTTCATGGTCTCGGTCATGATGTTCGGCGCGATGATCTACCTCCCGGTCTACGCCCAGGGCGTGCTCGGCGCGTCGGCCACCAACTCGGGCCTCATCCTCATGCCGATGTCGGTCGCCATGATCGGCCTGTCGATCATCTCCGGCCTCGTCATCACCAAGACCGGCCGCTACAAGCTGCAGACCATCGCGGGCATCCTCATCATGGGCGTCGGCTTCTGGCTGCTGACCCAGCTGCACTACGGCTCGAGCCAGCTCGACCTGACGCTGTCGATGATCGTCTTCGGCGTCGGCCTCGGCATGGCGCTGCAGGTCTTCACGCTCATCATCCAGAACTCCTCGCAGCGCAAGGACCTCGGCGTCGCGACGGCCTCGACCCAGTTCTTCCGCAACGTCGGCTCGACCGTCGGCACCGCCGTCTTCGGCACGATCATGACGAGCGGCCTCGCGGGCAACATCGCCTCGCACCTGCCGGCCTCGGTCGTCAAGCAGATGCAGGCTTCGGGCCAGCAGATCAGCGCCGGCTCGGTGCTCGACCCGTCGGCCCTCGCGAAGCTGCCCCCGCAGGTCGCGACCGGCGTGCAGCAGGGCCTCGCAGACTCGCTCCACAACGTGTTCGTCTGGGGCCTGGTGCCCTTCGTGCTCGCCCTGCTGGCAGCCCTCTTCATCAAGGAGGTCCCGCTGCGCGACACCGTGCACACGCCCGACGAGGCCGGCATCGAGCTGCTCGACACCATGTCGCAGTCGGCACCCGACGACGAGCTCAAGGTGCCGCTCGGTCGCGAGGCCGGCAACACCCGGACCCACGAGCGCCTGCTCGGCCTGCGGCTCGGCCTGCTCGCCGACTCGGCGCTGCGCGGTGACCGTCCGCTCCTGACCCAGGCCGTGACCCGGCTCGGCGAGGGCGACCTCGACGCCGGCGCGGCGCTGCTGCACCGCACCTCCCGGATGCTGACGACCGAGGACGCCGCGCTCGCCGCGGAGACCGAGCGGTTCGCCGTCGAGGTCGCGGCCCGCGCCAAGGTGCCCGGCGGCATCCTCGACGAGGCACTCAAGCGCCAGCTCGCCACGGCCGTGGCCGAGCGCGACGCCCGCACCGTCATGACGACGCGCGAGCCGACCGTCGCCGAGCGCCACGAGGCGGTCGACATCCGGCTGCTGTCCAGCGTCGGTGACGACCTCACCGCCGCCTACCTCGTCGACCGACAGAACGCCCGGGTCGCCGAGCAGGCCGAGGCCGCCGTGCGCTGACCGCGCCCGAACCGGTCAGCCCCCGGTCACCGTCGAGAGGCCACTCTTTGCGGGTCCGGCGCAGGGCGGTTTCAAAGAGCTGTTGCAACGAGGTGGTGGTTGAGGGCTTCGGCGGGGTTTCTCCAGTTCAGGGTTTCACGGGGGCGCCCGTTGAGCTCGCGGGCGACCTCGTCGAGGTCGGCTTGGC